>CAZBWP010000005.1:0-6266 GCA_964495295.1 uncultured Rhodospirillaceae bacterium
GAGCCCGGCCGCGCGGGCCGCCGCCACGGTATCCACACCGATGCTCGGCAGGTCGGCGCGCGTTTCGTGCTTGCCGCTGCCGACCTTGACGAGGACGCCGCCATCGCCGTCCCGCTTCAACCCGGCGGCGCGGGCGAGCATGGCGTCGGTTCCTTCCAGCGCCTCGACCGCCAGCACCATCCCCTGCTGCACGACCGTGGCCTGGCCGACGTCGATGGCGCAGAGCGCGCGCGCCACCTCGACGCCGCGGCGAATATCGACCTCGGCCTGGCCATCGGGGGCGATGCGCCCATAGACGCCCGCGGTGGCCAGGTCGCTCGGCATCACCGCCTCGGCGCCGACGACGCGAAAGCCCTCCTTGACCTCCAGCTCCTTCACCACCAGGCCGAGCAGGCCATCGTCGCCGAGGGCCTTGGTGCCGACCTTGGCGAGGAACTTGGTGGTCCACAGGTCGGGGCGGAGTTCCGACAGGGATGGGCGCCGCACCCCGCCGGCGAGCACCACCTCTTCGACACCCTCCTGGCGGAGGATCTTCAGGGTCTTGCCGGCGGCGCCGAGCCGCACCCAGGCATGCGGACTGCCGGCGACGGTTTCCGGTGGCGTCTGCCCCTCGAAGGCGATCACGAAGAAGTCGCGGCCCCGCTCCCGGCATGCATCGATGATGCGGACCGGCAGGTCGCCGCCGCCCGCAAGGATGCCGAGCTTAGGCTGCATCTTCGTAGAGGGGCTGACAGAGGGCGCGGGTCGAGTCCTTGCGAATGAACCGGACGATCTCCATCACCGCCTCCTCGCCGGCGAACATCTTTGCCACGTCGTCCAGCCGCTCCGCCATGGTGCCTTCGCGCGCGAACAGGAGGCGATAGGCGTTGCGCAGCGCGTGGATGGTCTCGCGGGAAAAGTTGCGCCGCTTGAGGCCGACGATGTTCAGACCCTGCAGCTTGGCGCGGTTGCCGGCGACGCTGCCATAGGGGATGACGTCGGCCTCGACGCCGCTCATGCCGCCGACCATCGCATGCCGGCCGATCCGCGTGAACTGGTGCGCCGCCGACAGGCCGCCGATGATCGCCCAGTCCTCGATGATCACGTGACCGCCCAGGGTGGCGTTGTTCACCAGGATGACATGATCGCCGATGACGCAGTCGTGCGCCACGTGCGCGCCGACCATCAGCAGGCACTGGTCGCCGATGCGGGTGACCATGCCGCCGCCTTCCGTGCCCGGATTGATGGTGACGTGCTCGCGGATCGTCGTGTTGGCGCCGATCTCCAGAAACGACGCCTCGCCGCGATACTTCAGGTCCTGGGGCGGCGAGCCGATGGACGAGAACGGATAGACCCGGGTGCCGGGACCGATCCGCGTCTGCCCGCCGACGACCACGTGGGAGACGAGACAGACGTCATCGTCCAGCCGCACGTTCGGTCCGACGGTGCAGAACGGCCCGACGCTGGCGGAGTCGGCAAGGATCGCGCCGTCCGCAACGACGGCGCTCGCATGAACCTGCGGCATCACTGGTCTCGGATCATGGCCGCATAGACGGCCTCGGCAACCAGGGTGCCATCCACATGGGCCTCGCCGCGGAATTTCCAGACGTTGCCCCGATTGCGCATCTTGGTCACGTGAATGAGGAGGGTGTCGCCCGGAACGACGGGCTTGCGGAACCGGGCGGAGTCGATGGACATGAAGTAGACCAGCCGACCTTCCTTTTCGGGCCCGAGCGTCGCCACGACAAGAACGGCCGCGGTCTGCGCCATCGCCTCGATGACCAGCACGCCCGGCATCACCGGATCGGCCGGGAAATGGCCCTGAAAGTGCGGCTCATTGCCGCTGACGTTCTTGATCCCGGTCGCTCGCTGATCCGGCACGACGTCGATCACCCGGTCAATCATCAGCATCGGAAACCGATGCGGGATCATTTGGCGGATTCGACCGATCTCGATGACGTCGCCGCCGTATGCCGCGGCTTCTGAGTCCATCTCCTAGATTTCCTTTTTCATGGCGAGGCGCTTCAGAACCGCCACCTGACGCATGAATTGGCGACCCGGCATGGCCGGGATCCCGAACACGTCCTGGCCGGGAGGAATGTCCCGCATGACGCCGGCTTTCGCCGCGACGCGAGCCCCGTCGCCCACCTTGAGATGTCCGCTCAACCCGCCTTGACCACCGATCATAACGAAGTTTCCAAGGGTTGTACTGCCCGATATTCCTGCCTGTCCAGCGATGATGCAGCCCATTCCCAAGCGAACGTTATGGCCGATCTGAACGAGATTATCAATTTTGGAGCCGGCCCCGATCACCGTGTCGTCGAGCGTGCCGCGATCGATGGCTGAATTCGCGCCAATGTCAACCGCATCTTCAATCACGACGCGCCCAACCTGTGCAATCCTCTCGTGACCCTGGCGACCGGGAGCGAAGCCGAAGCCGTCCTGGCCGATGCGCGCACCCGCGTGAATGATGACGCCGCGGCCGATCAGGCAGCACATCAGCGACACGTGCGAACCGATGCGGCAGCCGTCGCCGATGACGACGCCGGGGCCGACCACCGCGTACGCCCCGATGTCGCAGCCCTGGCCGATCTCGACGGTCTCGCCGACGATGGCGCCGGGGCCGATGCGGGTGCCCGCGCCGACGCGCGCGGTCGAGGCGACCTCCGCGGTCGCATGGATGCCGGGGACGATCGGCGGATCCGGGAAGAACACCCGCGAGAGCAAGGCAAAGCCGCGGTACGGCTCGCGCGTGACCAGCAGCGCGGTGTCCGCCGGAGCGACATCGACCACGTCCTCGCGCACCAGGCAGGCACCGGCGCGCGTCTGCCGGAGACGGTCCATATGGCGCCGGTCATCGAGGAAGCTCACGTCATCGGCGGTCGCGGCCTCCAGCGGCAGCAGCCCTGAGATCCGTCGTTCGGGATCACCGCGGGCGACCTTGGCGTCGGCGCGTTCGGCCAGGTGCGCCAGCGAGAAAGGGCCCGCGACGCGAAAAAAGCGGGGATCGGCCATGGCTCAGTTCTCCGGAGCGAAAACCTCGACCGACGGCAGTCGGTCGTTCAGACGCTGCAATACCTCGTCGGTGATCTCGTAGTCGACGGCCACCAGAACCGTTTGCTCCTTGCGCAGAATCAACGACAGCTGCATTTCGGTCGCCATCTCGGTGACGATGTCGTTGAGCGCCACCTGCACCTTGTTCAGGCCATCCTGGCGCGCCAGGTCAAGCGTCCGTTTCCGTTCCTGCACCAGTTCCATTGCCCTGGCCATGCGGCTCTGCAACAGGGCGCGCTCCCGCCGATAGTCCTCGGGGGCCATCTCCGCCTCCTGCAGGCGCAGCGCTTCCTCGGCCGCGCGCAGGTCGGTCTCGCGTTCCTTGGCGTCTTCCGCGTACGCCCGAATGGCGGCGCGGTAGGCGGTGTCGATGACCTGAATCGCCATGGATTGCTGGTGGATGCGAGAGAAATCGAGAATGGCGATCCGCAGCCCCGAGTCGGCCTCCTGCGGCGACGAACGCCGGACCGTTTCGGTGATCGAGGTCGCGGGGATCGATGCCTGCTCGCCCGGCGCGAGCCTGTCGTCGGTCAGCAGGGCGACGAGCAGTCCGCCGAGGACGAACGCCAGGACCGCGATCAGAATCGGCAGCGGGCGCATCTCCCTCTCCCGACTAGCTTGCCTGGGCCGGCGGCGTACGCATCATCACTCAGAATCGCGCCCCGAAGTTGACGCGGACCGTCTCCGTTTCGTCGAAATCCTCCTTCTTCACGGGAAACCCGAAGTCCAGGCCGATGGGCCCGAAGGGCGAGATCCAGGTCACCCCGCCGCCCACCGACGCGCGCAGGCTGCCCGTATCGACGATGGAAGGCCCCGTTGCCTCGGTATTGCCGAGGCTGCCGAAATCGGCGAACACCCGGGCCCGCAGTGGCAGTTCCTCGGGAAGTCCCAAGGGAAACGACAGCTGCACGGAGCCGGTGTAGTACCACTTGCCACCGACCGCGTCGTCGGTGTCCAGGTCGCGCGGGCCGACGCCGGCGGTGCGGAACCCACGCAGGTTGTCGCCACCCACAAAGAAGCTGTCGAACAGACGAACCTCCTCGCCGAGCCCGTCGATGATGCCGGCGGACCCGAGCAACTCCAGGATCCATTCCGAGCGCACGGGAACGTAATAGCCGGCGCGCACGTCGTTGCGCAGGTACTGCACATTGCCGCCGAGGCCGGCGAAGGCGATGTCCCATTGCGCGAAATACCCGTCGGTCGGCTGGATCCGGCTGTCCCGCTTGTCGTAGGTCAGGGTCTGGGAGATCTGCGAAACGGTGCTTGTCCCCTCTTCTTCCTGAATGAAGGTCGAGGCGGTGTCGGGGACGTTCTCGATCGTCGATTCGCTGAGGCCGTAACGCCACCGCTGCGACAGATTCTCGGTGATCGGGTAGCCGGCCCGCACGGCGAAGCCGAGGGTCTTCTCGTCGAACGAGCTCTCGTCCTGGCGATCGACGGTGGTGCGGAAGACATCGAAGCCCGCGGCGATCTCGCGGTTGAGGAAAAACGGTTCGGTGAAGCTGAGGCTGATCTGGCTGTCGCGCTGGGCGATGACGACGCGGGCGTTGAGAATCTGGCCGCGGCCGAGCAGGTTCCGTTCCTGGAAGCTGACGTCGCCGAGGGCACCACTGGTGGTCGAGAAGCCGGCCCCGAAGGAGACGCTGCCCGTGGATTTTTCCTCGACGCTCACCTCGATGACGGTCTTGTCGGGCGCACTGCCCGCGGCCGGCTCGACCTCCACTTGTGAGAAGTAGTCGAGGTTGCGGATTCGCTGCCGCGACCGCCGCAGCTTGGCGGCGTTGAACGGATCCCCCTCGACCAGACGAAACTCGCGGCGGATGACGCGGTCCAGGGTGCGCACGTTGCCGACGATATCGATGCGTTCGACGAACACGCGCGGACCCTCGCTGACCTCGAAGACCACATCGATGGTGAGCGCTTCCGGGTTGCGGCGCAGCCGCGGCCGGATATCGACGAAGGCGAAGCCGAGGTTGCCGATGGCATCGGTCAGCGCGTCGATCGTCGCCTCGATCTCGTCCTGATTGAACCAGTCGCCGGCATCGAAGGTGATGGCCCGGCGAACCGTTTCCGGATCCAGTCCCGGCAGCGTCGTTTGCAGGTCGACCGTGCCGAAGCGGTAGCGCTCGCCCTCGAACACCGTGAACGTGAGATAGAAGAACCGCCGGTCGGGCGAAAGCTCGGCGTTCGCCGACAGGACGCGGAAATCGGCATAGCCCTCCGACAGGTAGAACCGCCGGAGCAGTTCCTGGTCGAGCACCAGGCGATCGGGATCATAGACGTCGTCGGACGTGAAGAAACGCCACCACGCCGACTCGCGGGTGCGGATGACCTCGCGCAGTTCCGAATCACTCATGGCGCGGTTGCCGACGAAGCGGATGGCCGCGATCTGCGTTGCGTCGCCCTCGTCGATCTCGAACACCAGATCGACGCGGTTGTCGGGAAGCTCGATGATCTTCGGCTCGACCGTGGCGGCGAAGCGGCCGCTCCGGCGGTAGAGGGTCAACAGGCGACGGACGTCGCTCTGCACCTTGGTCCGCGTGTAGATGACCCGCGGCCGGAGGCTGACCTCGGCCTCCAGCGCGTCGTTCTTGATCTTCTGGTTGCCCTCGAAGGCGATGCGATTGATGATCGGGTTCTCGACCACCTTGACGATCAGCACGTCGCCCTCCTGGACGAAGGCAACGTCCGCGAACAGCCCGGTCGCGTACAGGCTGGTCAGCGACCGGTTGATGCGGGCGGCGTCGAAGACGTCGCCGCGGCGCACCAGCAGATACGAATACACCGTTGCCGGATCGATCCGTTGCGCGCCCTCGACGACGATGTCGCGGATGCGGGGTTCGGTCTGCGTGCCGCCCTGGTGTGGCCCCAGGAGCACAACCAGAATGGCCACGACGATGGCGGCAACGAGCCTAACTCCTCCGGCACGCACCACCACCCCCGTTACCCTCTACCGCGATTCTGCGCGGCCCCTAAAGACTGTCAGACAGAAACCGGACGATGTCGTTCTTGGTCGCAAACAGCATCAGAAGCAACACCAGAACCAAGCCGACGCGGAAGCCGTATTCCTGCACCCGCTCGTCGAGCGGTTTCCCGCGAACCGCCTCGATGGCGTAGAATGCCAAGTGACCGCCGTCGAGCATCGGCACCGGGAACAGATTGATCAAGCCCAAATTGATCGACAAGGCCGCCATGAACAGGATCAGGCTGACAACGCCGCTCTGCGCCATCTC
>CAZBWP010000005.1:6366-8318 GCA_964495295.1 uncultured Rhodospirillaceae bacterium
GCCAGCCGCTCGCCGCCGCGCTCCACCTCGAAGACCATCTCGACGCCGGGGTTGGCGCTGACGACGCGAAACAGGTCGTCGAAATAGGTGATGGATTCGCCCTCGATGGCGACGATTCGGTCGCCGACTTCGAAACCGGCGGTGGCCGCGGCGCTGTCATCCTGGACCGAGCCGATGCCCGCATAGGGCATCGCCGCGCCGGCGATGGCGAACAACCCGGAGAGCAGGACGATCGCGAACAGGAAGTTGGCGATCGGTCCGGCCGCGACGATCGCCACGCGCTGGCGGAGCGTCTTGTGATTGAACGAAACAGCCCGGTCCTCGGGCGTGATCTCGGGCTGCTCTTCGGACGGATCGAAGTCCCGTTCGCCGAACATCTTGACGTAACCGCCGAGCGGCACGGCGCTCACCTTCCAGCGGGTGCCGTGACTGTCGTGCCAGCCGTAGAGCTCCGGCCCGAAGCCGATCGAGAACACCTCGACCCGCACGCCGGCCCGCCGGGCGACCCAGTAGTGGCCGAGTTCGTGGACGAACACCAGAATGGTGAACACCACGAGAAACGGCAGGACGTAGGTGATGAGCGTGTGAGCGATGTCCGCCATGGTTGGATCGATCCCGAAAGTTGCGTCACCCGACGGCGCGGGCCGAGCACTGAGTGACGCGCATGAATGCGTAGTCGCGCGCCGCAGCATCGATGTCCGCGAGCTGCTCGAGGCTGTCGAGCGGTCGGGCGGAAAGCGCGGCAAGGGTTTCCTCGACCACATCGATGATGTGGAGGAAGCCGATCTCGCCCGCAAGGAAGCTGCCGACGGCCACTTCGTTGGCCGCATTCATAATTGTCGGTGCCGATCCACCGGTTTGCAAGGCGTGCCGTGCAACGCGCAGCGCCGGGAACCGGGACTCGTCGGGGGATTCGAAGGTGAGCGAGCCGATTTCGGTCAGCCGCAATCGCGGTGCCGGCGTCACGATGCGGTGCGGCCAGGCCAGCGCATAGGCGATCGGCGTGCGCATATCGGGACTGCCGAGCTGCGCCAGGACCGAGCCATCCACATACTCGACCAGGCTGTGAACCACCGATTGCGGGTGCACCAGAATCTCGATCTGATCGGCCGTCACCGGAAACAGGTGGAAGGCCTCGATCAGCTCCAACCCTTTGTTCATCATCGTCGCCGAATCGACCGAGATCTTCGCCCCCATGGACCAGTTGGGATGGGCGACGGCCTGCGCCGGGGTCATGGATGCCATGTCGGCGCGCGCCAGGGTGCGGAACGGACCGCCGGACGCGGTCAGGATGATCGAGCGAACACGGTCGGCGTTGTCCACCTCGAACACCTGAAAGATGGCGCTGTGTTCCGAATCGACCGGCAGCAGCCGGGCGCCGTGCCGCGCCACCTCGGCGACCATCAGCTCGCCGGCGCAGACCAGGCACTCCTTGTTGGCGAGGGCAACGATGCAGCCGCGCCGCACCGCGGCCATGGTCGGCGCCAGCCCCGCGGCGCCGACGATGGCGGCGACCACCACGTCGGCCGGCCGCTCGGCGGCGGCGACCAGGGCGTCCGGACCGGCCGCGGCCTCGATGCCGGTGCCCCACAGCGCGTCCTTCAGGCGCCGATAGGCAGCCGGATCGGCGACCGCGGCGAAGCGCGCGTTCAAATCCCGCGCCTGCGCCGCCAACAGCTCCGCGTTGCGGTTGCTGGTGACGGCCTCGACCTGGAACATGTCGCGATGGCGAGAGAGCAGATCGACGGTGTTGCTGCCCACCGACCCGGTGCAGCCAAGCACCGTGACCGCGCGTGGTTCCTGGCCGTTGCGGGGGATGACGGGGGGAGAGCTGATGGGGGTTACATCCATGGGCGTATACTGCCGTGGCCGAACATGACGATCAATGCCGCGACGGCGGTCGCCGCGATCAGGCCGTCCACCCGGTCGAGAAGACCGCCGTGGCCGGGAAT
>CAZBWP010000005.1:8418-27043 GCA_964495295.1 uncultured Rhodospirillaceae bacterium
CCGCGGACGACCAGATGTCGCCGCGCTCGACGACGAACACGGCCGCGCCGCCGACGGTCACCACGAGCAGGGCCAAGTCGAGCCGGCCGATCGCCGCGGCGGCAATAGCGAGGACGACGACCGCGGCAGCGACGATGCCGCCACGCCCGGAGCCGCCACGCCCGGAGCCGCGGCAGAGGCGGGCCCACTCCCAGGACAGGATGACGCCCCCGGCTGCCGTCATCAGCGCGAACCAGGGCCCGCCCAGGTGGACGATGAGCAGCACCGGAGGGGCCAGGAGCAGCGCCGAGACGGTGCGGGTCCGCAGCGTCGCCCAGCGCCGCTCGGCGCTAAACACAGGCCGCGCCGTAGCGCCGCTCACGGCCCTGGAACTCCTTGATCGCGTTGGCGAAATCGGCCTCGGAAAAATCCGGCCAGAGGGTATCGATGAACACCAGCTCGGCATAGGCGAGCTGCCACAGCAGGAAGTTGCTGACGCGCTTTTCGCCGCTGGTGCGGATCAGCAGGTCGGGATCGGGAATGTCGCGGGTGAACAGGTGCCGGGAAATCATCTGCTCGTCCACATCCGCCGGAGCAAGCGTCCCCTTGGCCGCGGCGTCGGCGATCGCGCGGGTCGCCTCGACGATCTCGGACCGGCCGCCGTAACTCAGAGCGATCACCAGGCACAACTTCCGGTTACCGATCGTGGCCCGTTCGGCGCGGTCGATCAGGTCCGCGATATCCTCGCCGAAGCGTCGCCGGTCGCCGATGATGCGCAGGCGAACCCCCTGCTTGTTCAAGTAGTGGATCTCATGCTCCAGGTAATACCGAAGCAGGCCGACAAGATCGTTGACCTCGTCCACCGGCCGCTTCCAGTTCTCGGAGGAGAAGCCGAACAGCGTGAGGTAGCCGACGCCGTGCCGGCTCGCCGCCTCGATGGCGACCTTGACGGCGCTGGCGCCGCGGCGATGACCGGCGGTCCGCGGCAATCCCCGCGCCCGCGCCCATCGGCCGTTGCCATCCATGATCACGGCGACGTGCAGCGGCAACGGCGCTGCCTCGTCCCGAAGCGGAACGGAGTCCATTCTGGAGCTCAGACCTGCATGATTTCGCTTTCCTTGGTCGCCAGGAGATCGTCGATTTCCTTGACGAACCGATCGGTCAGCTTCTGCACCGTATCCGTATAGTCGCGATGTTGGTCTTGCGAAATCAAGTGATCCTTTTCGGCGCGCTTGAATTCGTCCATCACATGACGGCGCACGTTGCGGACGGCAATCCGGGCTTCCTCGGCGTAGCGGCCGGCAACCCTGGTCAGATCCCGGCGCCGGTCCTCGGTCAAGGCCGGCACCGGCAGGCGCAGCAGTTGGCCGTCGACCGAGGGATTGAGCCCGAGGTCCGAATCGCGGATGGCCTTCTCGACCGCCTTGACCAGACCGCGATCCCAGACCTGGACGGTGATCATGCGCGCCTCCGGCACGCCGACCGTGCTCACTTGGCTCAGCGGCATCTGCGTGCCGTAAGCATCGACAACGATCGGCTCGACCAGGCTCGCCGAAGCCCGGCCCGAGCGCAGGCCGCCCATGTCCTTGTGCAGAACATCGAGTGCCCCCTTCATCCGACGATCGGCGTCGGCAATGACTCGTTCGATGCTGAACTCTTCCAAGGGGGGCCTCCTCAACTGACAAGCGTATATGTGCCTTCGCCGCGGAGCACTTCGGCGAACGCGCCCGGATTGTGAATGCAAAAAACCAGGATGGGAACACCATTATCGCGGGCGAGGGCAATGGCCGAGGTGTCCATCACCTTCAGGTCCCGCGCGATGACGTCGCGGAAGGACAGCCGATCGTAGCGCTCGGCATCGGGCACCCGTTTCGGATCGGCGCTGTAGACGCCATCCACCTGGGTCCCCTTCAACAAGAGATCGCATCCGGTCTCGATCGCGCGCAGCGCCGCGGCGGTGTCCGTGGTGAAGAACGGATTACCGGTCCCCGCCGCGAAGATGACAATGCGCCCCTTCTCCATGTGGCGGACGGCGCGCCGCCGGATGTATGGCTCGCAGATCGGCGCCATGGGAATCGCCGACTGCACCCGCGTCTGCAGGCCCATGTGCTCGAGGGCGCTTTGCATCGCCAGCGCGTTCATGATCGTCGCCAGCATGCCGATGTGATCGGCGCTGGTCCGCTCGATTCCCGCCGCCGCCTCGGACACGCCGCGGAAGATGTTGCCACCGCCGATCACCAAGCTGACCTGGACGCCCAATTTCTGGACATCGACGATCTGTTCGGCGATGCGCATCACCGCGGCGGCGTCCATGCCGTAGCCGCGATCACCCATCATGGCTTCGCCCGAGACCTTCAGCAGCACGCGGCGATACCGCGGCGATCCGGACATGCCGGCCGCTCCTGCCGACCGGTCGCCTCAGCTTCCCGCCGCCTGCGCCACCTCTTCGGCGAAGCTCTTCTCCTCGCGCTCGATGCCTTCGCCGATGGTGAATCGGGTGAAGCCGGTGATGGTGACCGGCGCGCCGACCGCCTTGGCGGTGGCATCGACCACCGCCTGGACCTTGGTTTCCCCGTCGATCACGAATACCTGCTCGAGCAGGCAGGTTTCCTCGTAATACCGGCGGAGGCGCCCCTCCACCATTTTCTCGATGATGGCCTCGGGCTTGCCGGAGGCGCGCGCCTGCTCGGTGAGCACGGCACGCTCGCGGTCGAGCGAGGCCTGATCCACCTGGTCCTGCGACAGGAACTGGGGACTGGCCGCCGCGACATGCATCGCCAGCTGTTTGCCGAGCGCCGCCAATTGCTCGGGATCGCCGTCCGACCGGACGCCGACGAGCACGCCGATCTTGCCCAGATCCGGCGCCTGCGCGTTGTGCACGTAGAATCCGATGCGTCCCTCCGGCACGTCCAGAACGGCAACCCGGCGCACCTGCATGTTCTCGCCGATGGTGGCGATCATGTGCGTGAGCTGCTCGGCGACCGTCCGGCCGTCGGCCGGATACGGCATGGCCAACAGCGCGTCCAGGTCACCGCCACTGTCGATCGCGAGGCCGGCGAGGGTCCGGGCGAAGGCTTGGAAGTCGGCGTTGCGGCTGACGAAATCGGTCTCGGAGTTGACCTCGACCATGGCGCCGCGGCGCCCCGCCACGTGGATGCCGATCAACCCCTCAGCGGCGATGCGCCCCGATTTCTTCGCGGCCGCGGCAAGACCCTTCTTGCGCAGCCAGTCGACGGCCCCTTCGATGTCGCCGGCGGTTTCGACCAGGGCACGTTTGCAGTCCATCATGCCCGCGCCTGTCATCTCGCGCAGTTGTTTGACCCGCGCGGCACTGACGTCCGTCATCACTCGTGTCCTCCGATCCTTGATCGACGATAACCGGTTGCTGTCACCGGCATGTTGGGGCTGGCGCAGCGGCGCCTGACAATCAGGTGCGGTCGCTGCAGGTTACTGACCGTTGCTCGTTGCACCTCGGACCCATCCGGATTAGTCATCCGTTCGGGTCGAGCGCTGATGGTCCGACGCCGACCGATGACTCCCATCCCTCAGCGCAATCGAACCAACAGATCATTAGCCGAGGGGATCGACCGCGCTGGCGCCTCGGACCCAAGCGTCGGCGCCGATCCCCTAGCGGATGTCCTCGGCCTCCGAGGTGTCGGCGCCGGAACCCGCCGCCGAATCCGAGGGGCCGGCATCCGAGGGGCCGGCATCCAAGGGGCCGGCGTCGGCCCACAGCTCAGGCTCGCCGAGCGCGCCGGTGCCGTACGCCGAAAGGGCCTCTTCCTCCAAAATCATCGGCTCTTCGGGTTCTTCGGATTCCCCGATGTCGACGCCGGACGCCGTCATCTCCTGCTGCAGGCCGTCCAACACCGCGAGGCTGATCAGCTCGCAATAAAGGTGCACCGCGCGCAGGGCATCGTCGTTGCCCGGGATCGGAAAATTGATCCCGGCGGGATCGCTGTTGGAGTCGACGATGGCGATCACCGGAATCCCCAGTTTGTTCGCCTCGGCGATGGCGATGTCTTCCTTGTTCGTATCGACGATGAACAGGATGCTCGGCAGGCCCGCCATCTCCTTGATGCCGCCCAGCGCGCGCTCCAGCTTGTCGCGTTCGCGCGTGAGTTGCAGCGTTTCCTTCTTGGTCAGGCCGGTGTTTTCCTCGCGCAACTGCGTGTCGAGATCGCGCAGCCGTTTGATGGAGTTGGACATGGTCCGCCAGTTCGTCAGCATGCCGCCGAGCCAGCGGTGATTGACAAAGTACTGGCCGCAGCGCCGCGCGGAGTCGGCGACCACGTCGCTGGCCTGACGCTTGGTGCCGACGAACAGCACCCGCCCGCCGCCGGCGACGGTGTCGCGCACCGCGATGAGGGCGCGGTGCAGCATCGGCACCGTCTGCTCAAGGTCGATGATGTGGATCCCGTTGCGCACGCCGAACAGGTACGGCGCCATCTTCGGGTTCCAGCGCCGCGTGGTGTGGCCGAAATGCACCCCTGCCTCGAGCAGTTGGCGCATGGTGAATGTTGGCATGGTCACGTGTGTCGTCCTTTTCCGGTTGGTCCGCCGCGGGCTCTGATCATTCCATTGGGAACACCGGAGTGGGCCTGGATGCGTCGCAACATCCGTGAGACCCCAAGCCCGCGTGAGAAGTGATGCATGTATGTATCGCGAGCGCGGCCGACTTTCAACCCGTGCCTGCAACGGCCGGCGGGATGGTGGCCCGGGAGCCGGCCTCAGAACTCGGTCACGTCGCGCACGCCGGGCAGGGCCCGCAGCCGGCCGATCAGCGCCGGGCCGATGGCGTAGCGGCCGGGCAGGCCGATCTCGACCTCGCGGTCGGCGGCGAGGGCCATGATCAGCTTGACGCACTGGGAGCCGGTGCGATCGCCGTTGAGTTCGCTCCGGATCGCGTCCAGCGGCTCCGGGGGATCGAGATGGATGGCGGCCAGCGGCTCCGGCGGGTCGAGATGGATGGCGACGCCGCTTTCGGTGCGCTCGGCGACCCGCTCCAGCGGTTCCAGCGACTCGGCGGTCAGACGCACGTCGTCGCCGTCGGCCTGCACGGTCGCCCGGATCAGGAGGCAGGTGCCGACCTCCAGCAACTCGCTGCCACCGGCCAGCACCTCCGAGAACACGGTCACCTCGAAGGAGCCGCCGATGTCCGACAACTCGACGAATGCGTAGCGGCTGCCGCGGCTCGACCGGCGCTCCTTTTTGGCGATCACGGTGCCGGCCAGGGTGACGACGCCGGAGGTCGTCGGTCCGATCTCGGCGCGGCGCATGACGCGCCGGCGTTTGAGAACACGTTCGTAGGCCTGCAACGGATGGGCCGAGAGGTAGAGCCCCAGGGCGTCGAACTCGTGGGCCAGCCGCTCCATCGGCGGCCAGTCGGGGATCGCCGCCACGCGCGCGCGCGGCGCCACGTCCGCGGGGCCGTCGGCGAACAGACCGATCTGGCCGCTCGCCCGCTCGTCGGCCGCCACCGCGGCGTTCCGCAGCATGTCCTCGACCTGGGCGAAGACGCGGCGGCGATTGCCGTCGATGCCATCGAACGCCCCGGCGCGCACCAGGTTTTCCAGAACCCGCCGATTGATCTGCGCCGGCGCGATGCGGCGGGCAAACGAGTCGAGATCGGCGAACGGCCCGTTCAGCGTCCGCTCCTCGACCACGGCGCGCATCGCCCCGGCGCCGACGTTGCGCACCGCGGCCAGGCCGTAACGAATGGCGCCGCCGCCCTCGCCATCGGCTTCCGGGGCAAAGGTGACGCCGGAGCGGTTGATGTCGGGCGGCAGCAGGCGGATGCCGAGGCGATCCAGCTCGCGCCGGAAGCCGCCGATCTTCTCTGCGTGGTCCATATCCAGGATCATCGATGCGGCGAAAAATGCCACAGGATAATTCGCCTTCAACCACGCCGTCTGGTAGGCGATGAGCGCATAGGCCGCCGCATGCGACTTGTTGAAGCCGTAGCCCGCGAACTTGTTGACGAGATCGAAGATGTACGTGGCCTTGTCGCGGTCGACACCGCGGGCGCAGGCCCCCTCGACGAAGGCCTGGCGCTGCTGCTCCATCTCCTCCTTGATCTTCTTACCCATGGCGCGGCGCAGCAGATCGGCGCTCCCCAGGGAGTAGCCGGACAACTCCTGGGCGATCTGCATCACCTGCTCCTGGTAGATGATGATGCCATAGGTTTCGCGCAGAATGCCCTTCAGCGACGGGTCGATGAAATCGATGGCCTCCTCGCCATGCTTGCGCCGGATGTAGCTCGGGATGTTGTCCATGGGCCCCGGGCGATAGAGGGCGACGACGGCGATGATGTCCTCGAAGGTGTCGGGCCTGAGCTTGCGCAGCACGTCGCGCATGCCGCTGCTTTCCAGCTGAAACACGCCCACCGTGTCGCCGCGGGCGAGCAGGCGGAAGGTGGCCGCATCGTCGAGCGGAATGCGCGACAGATCGATCGTCCGCCCCTCGGTCTCGGCGATCAGGCGCACCGCCGTCGCCAGCACGGTCAGGGTCTTCAGGCCAAGGAAGTCGAACTTCACCAGGCCGGCCGACTCCACCCACTTCATGTTGAAGCCGGTGACCAGCATGTCCGAGCGCGGATCGTGGTAGAGCGGGATCGAGTCACGCAGCGGCCGGTCGCCGATGACGACGCCGGCCGCGTGGGTCGACGCGTGCCGGTAGAGCCCCTCGAGCTTGCGGGCGATGTCGACCAGCCGCGCCACCGTCGCGTCCTCGTCCATCATCTGCTTGAGCCGCGGCTCCTGCGCGACAGCCTGCTGCAGCGTCACCGGATTCGCCGGGTTGTTGGGAACCAGCTTGCAGATCTTGTCGACGTAGCCGTAGGGCATGCCGAGCACCCGGCCGACGTCACGCAGCACCGCGCGCGCCTGCAGCTTGCCGAAGGTGATGATCTGGGCGACGCGGTCGGCGCCGTAGAGCGCCTGCACGTGGCGGATCACCTCGTCGCGCCGGTCCTGGCAGAAGTCGATGTCGAAGTCCGGCATCGACACGCGTTCGGGATTGAGGAAGCGTTCGAACAGGAGGCCGAAGCGGATCGGGTCGAGATCGGTGATGGTCAGCGACCAGGCGACCACCGAGCCGGCGCCGGAGCCGCGCCCCGGGCCCACCGGAATGCCCTGCTCGCGCGCCCAGCGGATGAACTCAGCGACGATCAGGAAGTAGCCGGCGAAGCCCATCTGACAGATCACGCCGAGCTCGTACTCCAGCCGCTCGACATAGGGCCGTGCGGCGGCGGCCCGCGCGTCTTCGGTCATGTCCGGCGCATGGACCTGCGCCGTCAGGCGACGCTCCAGGCCGGCGCGGGCCTGCGCCGCCAGCTGCTCCTCCTCGCTCGGACCGCCCGCCTTTGCGAACGAGGGCAGGATCGGCTTGACCTTCTCGATCATGAAGGCCGTACGGCGGGCGATCTGCACCGTGTTGTCGCAGGCGTCGGGCAGGTCGGCGAACAGCTCGCGCATCTCCGCCGGACTCTTGAAGTAGTGTTCGGGCGTCAGGCGGCGGCGTTGCTGATCGCCGAGGTAGGCCCCCTCGGCGATGCAGATCAGCGCATCGTGCGCGTCGAACATCTGCCGATCGGGAAAGAACGCTTCGTTGGTGGCGACCAGCGGCAGACCGAGACGGTCGGCCAGGTCGATGGTCGCCGCCTCGACCGCCGCCTCGGCATCGAGACCGTGCCGCTGCAGCTCCACATACAACCTGTCCGGGAAGCAGGCCGCCAGCTCGGACAGAACCGTCGCCGCGGCATCGGCCTGGCCGCCGGCGAGCAGCCGCCCGACCGGACCGGCGACGCCGCCGCTCAGAACGATCAGCCCCTCCGCATGGGCGGCGAGCGCGGTGCGCGGCACTTGCGGTGCGCCCAGCGCCGCCGCGTTTTCGTGCGCGTCGGCCAGAAGGTGCAGCAGGTTGCGATAACCGGTGGCGTTCTGGACGATCAGCAGCAGCTCGTCGGGATCGACGCGCTGGCGACCGCGGGCCCTGAGGCCGCCGTCGTCATCGGTGCGCGCGATGCCGAGTTGACAGCCGATGATCGGCTGGATGCCGGCGTCGCGCAGGGCCGCGGACGCGTCCATGCCGCCGAACAGGTTGTTGCGGTCGGTGATGGCGACCGCCGGCATGGCATGCTTGCGGCACAGATCCACCAGCTCGCGGATGCGGATCGCGCCTTCGGACAACGAGTAGGCCGTGTGGACGCGGAGGTGGAGAAAGCCTGGATCGATCATCCCTGAACGCTGGCACATTGCCGTCGCAGAGTCACGGGCCGGAAAGGCGTGTGCCCCGGCCGTTGCCGGGGACACCCGTCATGCGGGAATCAGGATTCCTTCCTCCAGCCTGACGATCCGGTCCATCCGGTTCGCGAGCACCGGATTGTGGGTGGCGACGATGGCGGCGAGGCCGGCCCGGCTGGCGATGGACAGCAGCAGCGCGAACACGTCGTCGGCGGTGTGGGGGTCGAGGTTGCCGGTCGGCTCGTCGGCGAAGACGACGCTGGGCGAGTTGGCCAGCGCGCGGGCGATGGCGACCCGCTGCTGCTCGCCGCCCGAGAGCCGCGCGGGACGGTGGTCGAGCCGGTCGCCGAGGCCGAGAACGCCGAGCAGCTCCCGGGCGCGGGCCCGCGCCTCCTTGCGCCGCCGGCCGGCGATGACCTGCGGGATGACGACGTTCTCGATGGCCGAGAACTCCGGCAGCAGGTGATGGAACTGGTAGACGAACCCCATCTGATGGCGCCGGATCCGCGTCCGCGCATCGTCGCCAAGCCCGGCGCACGCTTGGCCGGCGACCTGGATGTCGCCCGCGTCCGGCTTTTCCAGAAGGCCGGCGATGTGCAGCAGGGTCGACTTGCCGGCGCCCGACGGCCCGACCAGCGCGACCATTTCCCCCTGCCGCACGTCCAGGTCGACGCCACGCAGCACCTCCAGGGTGGTTCGCCCCTGGCGGAAGGTGCGGACGATGCCGGTGAGCCGGAACACCGGATCACTCATACCGGAGCGCTTCCGCGGGATCGATGCGGGCCGCTCGCCACGCCGGATATAGCGGCGCGAGGAAGGTGAGAAGCAGCGCCAGCGTGATGACGAGGGTGACCTCCATGGGATCCACCTCCGCCGGCATCGTCGCCAGGAAATAGATCTCCGGGGAGAACAGCTCGACGCCCATCAGG
Source organism: uncultured Rhodospirillaceae bacterium (assembly GCA_964495295.1). Classification (GTDB taxonomy): domain Bacteria; phylum Pseudomonadota; class Alphaproteobacteria; order Rhodospirillales; family Defluviicoccaceae; genus CAZBWP01. Next base: position 17,570 of record CAZBWP010000005.1, read on the forward strand.
CTTTCGAGCTGCTTGCGCAAGTATTCGATGTTGAGCGCGAAGCCGAGCCCGAGGGCGAAGCCGATCAGCGTGCCGAGAACGCCGATGCTGGACCCGGCGATGAAGAACACGCGCATGATCATGCCGCGCGTCGCGCCGACGGTGCGCAGGATGGCAATGTCCCGCCCCTTGTCCTTCACCAGCATGATCAGGCTGGAGATGATGTTGAACATCGCCACCAGGATGATCAGGGCGAGAATCAGCGAGAGCACGTTGCGCTCCACCTTCAAGGCGTTGACCAGGGTATCGTTGGCCCGCTGCCAGTCGAGAACGCGCGCCGCGCCGCTGACGGCCGCGCCGATGTCGCCGACGAACCGGGGCGCATCGTCGGGCCGGCTGACCATCACCTCCAGCGTCGTCACCGCCTCGGGAAACTGGAAGAAGCTCTGCGCCGCGGCCAGCGGCATGAACACGAAATTGTCGTCGTACTGATACATGCCGGCTTCGAAGATCCCGGCGACGGGATAGGCGCGAATGCGCGGCACCGAGCCGAACGCGCTGATTCGCCCCTTGGGCGAGACCATGGTCAGCTTGGTGCCGATGGCGAGGCCCATGCGCTCGGCGAGCCGGGCGCCGACGAGAACGCCCTCGCCGCCGGCGAATTCGTCGAGGGAGCCGGCCAGCAGCGTGTCGGCGACCAGCGGCTTGGCGCTCAGATCCTCGACGGCGATGCCGCGGACCACGGCCGCCCGGGTGACCCCGCGCGCCGACAGCATCACCTGTCCTTCGACGATGGGGGTGACGGCGACGACGCCGTCGATCGCCAGCACGTCGTCACGCGCCGCCAGATAGTCGGTGATCCCGGCGGCGGAGCCGTAGACGCTCAGGTGGCCATTCAGGCCGAGAATCTTGGTCAGGATCTCCTGCCGGAAGCCGTTCATTACCGCGAGGACGATGATCAGGACGGCGACGCCGAGCGCGATCCCGGCCAGCGAGAACCAGGCGATCACCGAGATGAAGCCTTCCTGCCGGCGCGCCCGCAGGTAGCGCATGGCCATCATCCATTCGAAACCGGAGAACATGATCGGGAGCCTCAGTCGGTGAGCCGGGCGGCGACGCTGTCCACATCGACCGTGTCGCGCGCGCCCGTTTGCCGATGCTTGATCTCGACCGTGCCGGCGGCGAGCCCTTTCGGGCCGACGACCACCTGCCAGGGGAGACCGATGAGGTCCATCTCCGCGAACTTGACGCCGGCGCGCTCCTCGCGATCGTCATAGAGCACGTCCCGGCCCCCGCCCGTCAGCGCGCGGTAGAGCCGCTCGCAGGTCTCCGAGCAGGCCGCACCGTCGGGCTTCAGGTTGATCAGGCCGACGTGAAAGGGGGCGACGCTCTCCGGCCAGACGATGCCCGCCTCGTCGTGGAACGCCTCGATCATGGCGCCGACCAGGCGGGAGACGCCGATGCCGTAGGAGCCCATCTCCACCGGCACCTCATCGCCGTCCGGGCCCTGGACGACGGCCCGCATGGGCTTCGAATACTTGGTGCCGAAGTAGAAGATGTGACCGACCTCGATGCCGCGCCCGACGACCAGGGCATCGCCCAGCGCCCGCTCGGCCGCCGCATCCCGGAGTTCGTCGGTGGCCGCGTACTTCGCCGTGAAGCCGTCGATCAGGGGCTGCAGATCGCCCTCCATGTCGACGTCGACGGCCGACCAGTCGACGTCCAGCAGGTCGCGATGGCAGGCGATCTCGCTCTCGCCCGTCTCGGCGAGGACGACGAACTCGTGGCTCAGGTCGCCGCCGATCGGACCCGTTTCGGCGCGCATGGGAATGCCCTTGAGCCCCAGCCGGGCGAAGGTCCGCAGGTACGAGACGAACATCTTGTTGTATGCCCGCTTCGCGCCGTCGCGATCGAGATCGAACGAATAGGCATCCTTCATCAGGAACTCGCGGCCGCGCATCACGCCGAACCGCGGCCGCACCTCATCGCGGAACTTCCACTGGATATGGTACAAGAGCTTCGGCAATTGGCGATAGCTGCGGACGCTGCCGCGGAAGATCTCGGAGATCTGCTCCTCGTTGGTCGGGCCATACAGCAGCTCGCGGTCGCCGCGGTCGCGGATGCGCAGCATCTCCGGCCCGTACGCATCGTAGCGGCCACTCTCGCGCCACAGGTCCGCCGGCTGGATGGTCGGCATCAGCAATTCCTGACAGCCGATGCGGTCCTGCTCCTCGCGGACGATGTCCTCGATCCGGCGCAACACGCGCAGGCCAAGCGGCAGCCACGCATAGATGCCGGCGCTCGACTGGCGGATCATCCCGGCACGCAGCATCAGGCGGTGCGAAGCGATCTGGGCGTCGGCCGGCGTTTCTTTGAGCGTGGGCAGGAAGTACCGCGAGAGGCGCATGGAGAGGATGGACCCGGATGGAGAAACCGAAGCGGACTGTAGGGCATGCTCCCGCCGACATCAATGACGGCTGGCCGGGGCTGCCATCGATCCGCCGCGCGCACCCTGGCGGCACGCCCGCCCGTGACGCCAGGGCGGCGGGGGCGAACCGCGGCCTATACACGACCATTCTTATCCTAAATATTGCCCATTTGAGTTATTTTCGCGGGAGGTTGGCAACAGAGACGACGGGACCGGGCCGCCGGCCGGTGACGAATATTTCGTGTCTTCGACGGAATTTTGACGGAACGACTTGTCCGGTGCAGCGCCGGTTCGGGCTGCGGTGGCGTCGGCGTCCATGATTTTTCTTGCTATTCAGTGCAGAAAAACCGTGACGCTTCCATGACGGCACGGTATACTCTTAAACTGTGGTTGAAGCGGCGAAAAACGTCGCCACACGCAAGCCGGCCCGGGTTTTGGGAGAACACCGAGAAGAAAACAAGGAAAGAGCTCTTTCGAGAGCGGCAATAAACAGTTCACTCTGCAATTGCGAAGGCAAGCTCCCTTGGAACTTGCCTTTCGTTCTTTGGGCCAAGCCCCATCGGCCGCCCATCGGCCGAAGCCGGCGGCAGCACCCGAAGCATCTGGCAGCGCCCGAAGCAAGCGACAAGGTTTCGCCGGAAGTCGACGGCAGCAGCGCGCCTGCGTGTTGCCGCCCCCACGCGTTGCCATTGCTCCCGGGGGCCTCTCGCGGGCTACTCGCGGAAGCTGATCCAGCCGCTCTCGCCGATGAGGTAGATGATCAGCCAGATGACGGCGGCAACCACCGTCGTCACCAGCATCTTGATGAGGACCCGGGGTCGTTCCGGCGCGCCGGACGCGTGCCCCTTCGCCACCTCCTCCGAGCCGATGCCGCGGACCCCCCACGGCAGGATGGCAAAGATGACGATCCACCAGATCACGAAGTAGACCGCAATCCCCGTCCAGAGGGTCATGGCCCGGGGTCCGGCCCGCTGCAGCGGTATCGGATCGACCGCAACGGGTCGATCCGACCGACCTGCTCCAGATTCCATCGGCGCTGAGCGCGACCGTTCGATCGGATCGACGCGACCCGATCGAACGGTGCGCCACCGCCGGTCGCAGCCGCAATCAGCGTGCTTGCCCGGGTTCGACGAGCGCGCCGGGATCGGCTGCCACGGCTTTTCCCAGATCCGGGACAGCGATCGAGGCATGATCGCAAAAGGCGATCATGCGGCCCCCCCACCATCGTCCGGGTTTGCCGCGGCAAGGCCGACATCGCTGGCGCCGACCGCCGACGGCTCGTTCGGTAAGCGGTGGCCCTGGACGAGGCTTTGGCGTCGACCCGCCAAATGCGGCACAGCGGGTGCCCCCTGCCCCGGCCCGGGCGCAACGCCGCCGCGCTCAGGCGGCCAGCTTGGCGAAGGCTTCGATCACCTCGGGGGGCGCTTGCACGAGTTCGATCAGGACGCCCTCGCCGCTGATGGGCTGATCTTCGTTGCCCTTCGGGTGCAGGAACGTGATATCGAAGCCGGCCGCCCCTTTGCGGATACCACCCGGGGCGAAACGCACGCCGTTGGCGGAGAGCCATTCCACGGCGGCGGGAAGGTCGTCGACCCAGAGGCCGATGTGGTTGAGGGGCGTGTTGTGGACCGCGGGTTTCTTGTCGGGATCCACCGGTTGCATCAGATCGACTTCGACCTTCAGGGGCCCAGAGCCAAGCGCCGCGATATCCTCGTCGACGTTCTCGCGCTCGCTCTTGAAATTGCCGGTAATGGTCAGGCCGAGACAATCCACCCACAATTTCTTCATCTTTTCTTTATCTGGACCGCCGATCGCGACCTGTTGGATGCCGAGAACTTTAAAAGGTCTGTCGCTCATGTCACTCCCCTTTGATGTGCTCTCTGAATTATGCGTGCGATGCAGTATGCCACGGGCCTGCGGGGTTGTGAAGATGGTCGATGATCCGCGTCGCCCACGGAGTGCCGCCGACGTCGCGCCGGAGCCGATCGTTCTGCCGGGCGCTTCGCCACTCACCGCGCCCGGTTGCGGCGGTGGACGGCATAGAGCCCCTTCAGGGTCAGGTCCGGATCGGCGTGCCGCAGCACCTTGGTGCAGTCGGTGAACAGTTGCGAGAGCCCGCCGGTCGCGATCGCCCTCAAGTCGGCCCCGTACTCCTCGCTGATGCGCGCGACGACGCCTTCGATCAGGCTGACATAACCCCAGAACGTCCCCGACCGCATCGCCTGTATCGTGTTCTTGCCGATCACCCGTTCGGGTCGTCCGACGGCAACCCTGGGCAACTGCGCCGATGCCATGTGCAAGGCCTCCAGCGAGAGATTGATGCCGGGCGCGATGGCACCGCCCAGATACGCCCCCTCGCCGTCGATCACGTCGAACGTGGTGGCCGTGCCGAAATCGACGATGATCAGCGGCCCGCCGTACTCTTCAAAGGCGGCAAGGGCGTTGACCAGGCGATCGGCGCCAACCTCGCCCGGATTGTCCAGCCGGACCTCGAGACCGATGTCCACGTCCGGCGCGCCGACGACGAGCGGCTGGATGCCGAAGTATTTCCGGAACATCTGGCGAAGGTTGAACAGCGTCGCCGGCACCACGGTTGCCAGCACGCCGGCGTCGATGGCGCCGGGATCGATCCCGTCGTACCGCATGACCTGGTCGAGCCAGATGCCGGTTTCGTCGGCGGTTCGGTTGCTGTTGGTCGCGGCGCGCCACTCGGCGCGGATCGCGCCCGCGTCGTCGAACACCGCGAACACCGTGTTGGTGTTGCCGCAGTCGATGGCCAGCAACATGATGCCCCCTCCCCCTGTCCCTTTGCCCGTCCCCTCGCCGGAAGTCCCCTACGCCCCGAGCGGTAAGACGTCGCCGGGGAAGACGTCGCCGGCGACGACCCGCCGCCGGCCGTCCGCCGCATCCAGGATCAGCGCGCCATCGGTGTCCAGGTCGAGAAACGTGCCGTCGATCCGGCTTTCGCCGAATCGGGCGGAAAGCGGCCGGCCGAGGCCATGGGCGCGCGCCAGCCAGGCGGCGCGCACCGGGGCGAAGCCGCCCTCCGTCCAGGTGTCGATTGCGTTGGCGAAATGCCCGAGGAAGCGAGCGAGCAGGGACAAGAGATCCACGTCCGGCGCGCCCGCGGCGGCGAGCGAGGTGCCGGGATAGAGACTGTCGCCCCCGTCCGGCGACCAGGTCACGTTGAGGCCGACGCCGACGATCACCCATGCCACCCGGTCGCCGCCGACGGCGGCCGATTCCACCAGGATGCCGGCGATCTTGCGGCCGTCGACCAGCACATCGTTGGGCCATTTGCAGGTGACGGCGCGTGCGGGCGGCACGGCCTCGGCGACGGCGGCGGCGACCGCCACGCCGGTCACGAACGCCAGTTGCGCGGCCGCGGCCGGCGCACAATCGGGCCGCAACAGGATCGAGCAGTATAGATTTCCCGCCGGCGACTCCCAGCATCGCCCCTGGCGTCCGCGCCCCGCTTCCTGACGCTCGGCCCACACGACGGTACCGTCGGCGGCCCCCCGCACGGCGCGGCGGCGCGCCTCCTCATTGGTCGAGTCCACGGTCGCCAGCGCCGCGATCCGGAACCGGGCGGGGGTTTCGGGCATGCCCGGCAGGATGTCAGCCGGCGAACAAGGAACTGGCCGCCGTCGCGGCACTGGACAGCAGCGGTCCCGGCAGCAGGAAGAAAAACGCGACGGCAACGCACGCGCCGAACATCACGATGCCGATGTCGCGCGGGATGTGCTTGTCCAGCGAGCCCGTCGGTTCCTCGAAATACATGATCTTGACGATGCGGATGTAGTAGTAGGCCGCGACCACGCTGGACAGCACACCGATGACGGCGAGGCCATAGAGACCCGCCTCGACTGCGGCGAGGAAGATGTAGAGCTTGCCGAAGAAGCCGGCCAGCGGCGGCAGGCCGGCCATCGAGAACATGAACACCGCAAACGCCAGCGCCATGCGCGGATGCGTCTTGGAGAGGCCGGCGAGATCGTCCAGGCTCTCGACCATCGCCTCGCGCCGCCGCATCACCAGGATGCAGGCGAAGGTGCCGATGTTCATGACCACGTAGATGGCCATGTAGATCATGATGCCGCGCGCGCCCGCTTCGGTTCCGGCGGCGAGCCCGACCAAGGCATAGCCCACGTGGCCGATGGAACTGTAGGCCATCAGCCGCTTGATGTTGCGCTGCCCGATGGCGGCAAAGGCGCCGAGCAGCATGGAGGCGATGGAAATCAGGATAATGATCTGTTGCCACTGGTCGACGAGGGCGCCGAACGGCTCCAGCAGCACGCGCACGAGCAGGCCGATGGCCGCCAGCTTCGGCGCCACCGAGAAGAACGCCGTGACCGGCGTCGGCGCCCCCTCGTACACATCGGGGGCCCACATGTGGAACGGCACCGCCGACACCTTGAAGGCCAGTCCCGCCAGCACGAAGACGAGACCGACGATCAGACCGATCGGCGGAGCGGCGCCGTCGAGCGCTGCGAACGTCGCGCCCAGGCGGTCGAAACTGGTGGTGCCGGCGAAGCCGTAGATGAGCGAACTGCCGTAGAGCAGGAACCCGGAGGCGACGGCGCCGAGCACGAAGTATTTCAGCCCCGCCTCGGACGAGCGCAGGTCGTCCCGACGGAAGGCGGCGAGCACGTAGAGCGACAGGCTCTGCATCTCCAGGCCGACGTAAAGCGACAGGAGATCGTTGGCCGAGACCATCATCATCATGCCGACGGTGGCGAACATCACCAGCACGGCGTATTCGAACCGCGCGCCGCCCTGGCTTTCCAGGTAGTCGCGGGCGAGGATCAGGCTGATCGCCGAGGTCGCCAGGATCAGCACCTTGAAGAACAGCGCGAAGGCGTCGACGACGAACATGTCGCCGAAGGTCTGTCCCGTCGAGCGCGTCAGCACCAGCACGAAGACCACGGCGAGCGACGCGAGAGCAAGCAGGGCCACCCGCCGCGAGGCGGCGATCACCGCGCCCGGGGTATCATCGCGCTGAAACACCCCGACCATCAGCAGGGCCATGCCCAGCACGGCCCCGACGATTTCCGGCAGCGCCGGCAGCAGGTCGGGAAATGGCGTCGACGTCATGGCCTGTTCCCCCGCTCCGCCTCAGCGTCCCGCCACGGTCGCGGCCTCGGCCGCGGCGCGCACCGTCTCGACGTGGTCCACCAGGCCGCTCACCGACGCGTGCATCATGTCGAGGAACGGCGCCGGATACAGGCCCATCCACACCACCAGCAGGATCAGCGGCGCGAACACGGCGATCTCCCGCGGCGACAAATCCTTGATCTTCTTCAAGGATTCCTTGGTCAACTCGCCGAAGATGACGCGGCGGTAGAGAAACAGCATGTACGCCGCACCGAGGATCACGCCGGTGGCGGTGAGCGCCGCCACCCACGCGTTCACCTGAAACGCCGCCAGCAGCACCAGGAACTCGCCGATGAAGCCGCTGGTGCCGGGCAACCCGACCGATGCCAGCATGAACAGCATGAACACCAGCGCATACTTGGGCATGCGGTGGACGAGGCCGCCGTAGGCCGAGATGTCCCGGGAATGGATGCGGTCGTAGACGACGCCGACCACCAGGAACAGCGCGGCGGAGACGATGCCGTGGCTCAGCATCTGATAGACGGCGCCCTCGATGCCCTGCACCGTCATGGTGAAGGCGCCGACGGTGACGAAGCCCATGTGCGCCACCGAGGAGTACGCGATCAGCTTCTTCATGTCTTCCTGGGCGAGCGCCACCAGGGACGTATAGATCACGGCGATGACGCTCAGCGTGAAGACCAGCGGCGCGAACGCGATCGACGCTTCCGTGAACATCGGCAGGGAGAACCGAAGGAACCCATAGCCGCCGAACTTCAGCAGCACGCCGGCAAGGATCACCGAGCCGGCGGTGGGCGCCTCCACGTGGGCATCGGGCAGCCAGGTGTGCACCGGCCACATCGGCACCTTGACCGCGAACGACGCGAAGAAGGCGAGCCACAGCCAGTTCTGCAAACCCGTCGAGAACTGGTGGGTCAGCAGCGTCGGGATGTCGGCGGTGCCGGCGTCGGCGTACATGGTCAGCATGGCGATGAGCATCAGCACCGAGCCGGCGAACGTGTAGAGGAAGAACTTGAAGCTGGCGTAGACGCGCCGCGGTCCGCCCCAGACGCCGATGATCAGGAACATCGGGATCAGCACGCCCTCGAAGAACACGTAGAACAGGAACAGATCGAGGGCGCAGAACATGCCGACCATCATGGTGTCCAGCACCAGAAAGGCGATCATGTACTCCTTGACGCGCGTCTTCACGCTGTCCCAGCTGGCCAGCACGCAGATGGGCGTCAGCAGCAGCGACAGGAGGACGAACGGAAACGAGATGCCGTCGACGCCGACGTGATAGGCGATGCCGAAGGACGGCATCCAGTCGACCCGCTGGACCAGCTGAAAGCCCGGCTCCGAGGTATCGAAGAAGGCGATCCAGACGATGATACCGAGCACCAGCGGCACGATCGACGACCAGAGCGCCAGCCGCCGGGCGGTCTCCACCTCTTCCTCGGAGTCGCCGCGCACCACCAGGAAGATGTAGGCGGCGCCCACCAGGGGCAGAAAGATCAACAGGGAGAGCCAGGGCCAGCCGGTCATGAGCGTCAGCCCGCGCTGAAGAACATCAGGCCGGTGACGATCGCCACCAGGCCGATCAGCATGGCAAACGCATACTGATAAACGTAGCCGGTCTGCAGCCGCACGGTGCGCCGGGCGATGTCGATGGTCGCGGCGGCGATGCCATCCGGTCCGACGCCGTCGATCACGGCACCGTCGCCGCCCTTCCACAGGCTGCGGCCGAGGCGGAACGCCGGCCGCACGAACAGCCGGTCGTAGAGTTCGTCGAAGTACCACTTGTTGAGCAGGAACAGGTAGACGCGGTGGAACGTGCGGGCGAGCAGCGCCGGCACGTCCGTGAGCACGCCATACAGCACGACGGCAAGCGCGATGCCGGTGACGGCGACGATCACCGGCAGCGTGGCGACCCAGCCGGGCGCGTGGTGGGCATCCGCCAGCGCCGTGTGTGTCGGCAG
>CAZBWP010000006.1:0-25726 GCA_964495295.1 uncultured Rhodospirillaceae bacterium
GTCGGCCTGACGTTTCAGATGGCGTCCGCGGTCATGCAGGCCCAGGCCCCCTTGGTCCGGCTGGCGGTGCCGGGCACGCTGCTGCCGGTGACCATGCGGGCGGGTTGCGGCGGCGTGTCGCTCCGCTGAACGTCCGCGGCGCGCCTCACGCGCGCATCAGCCGCGGCAGCTCGCCGACTTCACCCATGGCGTGCCGCATGAAGATCTTCTTCATGGGCTGGGCGCGGTTGACGAGGCCGAGGCCGATGTCGCGGGCGACGCGGATGGGAGCGATGTCGTTGGAGAACAGCCGGTTGAGGCCATCGGTCATGGCCAGCATCAGCAGGTTGTCGAAGCGCCGCGCCCGCTCGTAACGGGCCAGCACGGCGGCGGTGCCGATGTCCTGGCCGAGCCGGGCGGCGTCCTCCACCGCATCGACCAGCGCCGCCACGTCGCGGAACCCCATGTTGAGCCCCTGTCCGGCGATGGGGTGCATGCCATGCAGGGCATCGCCGACGAGGGCCAGTCGCGGCGCCGTCGCCCGTTCGGCGAATTGCAGGCCGAGCGGATAACACCAGCGCGGACCGACGAGGCGCACCTCGCCGAGAAAGTCGCCAAACCGCTTGACCAATTCGCCAATGAAGGCGGCATCGTCCAGCGCCATGAAGGCCGGCGCCCGCTCCGCCCGCTCCGTCCAGACGATGGAGGCGCGGTTGCCGAGGAGCGGCAGGATGGCGAACGGCCCCGCCGGCAGGAAGTGTTCGTGGGCGATGTGGTCGTGCGGTCGCTCATGCTCGACGGTGCAAACGATCCCCACCTGCGCGTACCGCCAACCGGTCACGCGGATGCGGGCGTCCTCCCGCGTCCGCGACGCGCGTCCATCCGCGGCGACGATGAGATCGGCGCCGACGGGACCCGCGTTCGCCAGGCGCGCGTCCGCCACCGCGGCGCCGCGGTTCAGTTCGACGACGCGATCGGGTGCGCTCACACGCACGGTCTCGAGCGCCTGCATCTCCTCCAGGATGGCGCGCCGCAGCACCCGGTTTTCGACCATATGGCCGAACGGCTGGTCGCCCACCTCGCGGTGATCGTAGTGGAGAAAGAACCGCGAGGCGCCGTCGGAGACGCGGATGTCGAGCATCGGCGAGGCTTCGTCGGCGAGGCGATCCCAGACGCCGATCCGCTCCAGCAGGCGTCGCGAGGTGCACGCGATCGCCGACGCCCGTCCGTCGAAGCCGGCATCCAGCACGGTTCTCGGCTCGTCGGTCTCGACGACGACGACGCGCAACCCCGCATGCCCCAGGGCGCATGCCAAGGTGCCGCCGACGAGACCGCCACCGACGATCAAGGCATCGCTGCGCAGCGTGTTGGCGATCGCTCCATCCATGGTTTTCGGCTCCCGAGATCCTGTTCGACAACGGCCGGCGACCCGGCAGGTTCGACGATGGCCGGCGACCCGGAGAGGCCGGTCCGCCTGCGTGCGTGCCCATGAAACAGGCAGGAGCGCCATCGGCGTTCCGCGCCACGACCGCGCCCGACACGCCAAAACATAAGCAATTCAGAGCCTTTTTCCAAGTTCCCCGGTTCCGGCACGGTTCTTGAAAAGACCCAATCGACGGAAGTGCGGCCGACCGCGCTCCCGGTCATCGAACCCGGAAACGCAACCGGCGCGCAAGGTTCTGGTGCCTGCCAGTGACGAGAGCGTGCCCAATTGGAGAGACACCCAATGAAAATGGTTATGGCGGTCATCAAGCCGTTCAAGCTCGACGAGGTGCGCGAGGCGCTGACGGCGATCGGCGTGCAAGGCATAACGGTCACCGAAGTCAAGGGTTTCGGCCGTCAGAAAGGCCAGACCGAGATCTACCGCGGCGCGGAATACACCGTGAGTTTCGTGCCCAAGACGAAAATCGAGGTCGTGGTGCCGACCGATCAAGCGGATCGGGTGGTCGAAACCATTCGCGGCGCGGCGAACACCGACCGGATCGGCGATGGCAAGATCTTCGTGCTCGACGTCAGCAGGGCGGTACGAATCCGGACCGGGGAAACCGACGCCAACGCGCTGTAAGCCCGATCGAAAACGCCCATCCCTTAGTCATGCATTGTTTTCGTGCCTAAAACTTGAGCGCTTGGAGGCCCTCGGGGATCCCGGTGCAGCCCGCATCACCGATGAAATCACTCACGATTTCAAATAGATGCCGCACCTGCACCACTTCTGGCACGGAACTTGAGAGGGGACGGAGCAGACACCCGATGTCACCGAGCCGAAGACCCGCTTCCGGCGCGGTCCGGTGCAGCCGGCAACAATGCCGATCCATGGAGACCTGAGTTATGAAAAGCTTAATGAAACGTGTAGGCCCAGGCGGCCTTGCTGCCCTGATGCTGATCGGAAGTGTGGGCACCGCCCTCGCCCAGGAAGCGACGGCCGTCGAAGCAGAAGCCGTGGTTGCGGCGGAAGAGATCGTCTTGAACACCGGCGATACCGCCTGGATGCTGACGGCAACCGCGCTGGTCTTGCTGATGACCATTCCAGGCTTGGCGCTGTTTTATGCCGGCATGGTGCGCAAGAAGAACCTCCTCGCCACGGCGATGCAGAGCTTCGCCACCTGTGCCTTGATGTCCGTGCTATGGATGGTCGCCGGGTACTCGATCGCCTTTGGCGACGGTGGCGCGCTGAACGACTACGTCGGCAACCTGGACAACCTGTTCTTGCAGAATCTGACCTCGGACGCGATGTCGGGCACGATCCCCGAGTCGTTGTTCATGGTCTTCCAGATGACCTTCGCCATCATCACGCCGGCGCTGATCACCGGGGCCTTCGCCGATCGCATGAAATTCTCGGCGATGCTGATCTTCCTCGGCGTCTGGATGCTGATCGTCTACGCGCCGGTCACCCATTGGGTCTGGGGCGGCGGCTTCCTCGGCCAGGATGGCGTTCTCGACTACGCCGGCGGCACCGTGGTGCATATCAATGCCGGCATCGCCGGCTTGGTGCTGGCGATCATGCTCGGCAAGCGCAGCGGCTACGGCAGCGAGAACATGGCGCCGCACAACCTGACGTTCAGCCTGATCGGCGCGTCGCTGCTGTGGGTCGGCTGGTTCGGCTTCAATGCCGGCTCGGCGCTGGGCGCCAACGGGTCGGCCGCGATGGCCATGGTGGTGACCCAGATCGCCACCGCCGGCGCGGCGCTCACCTGGATGTTCCTGGAATGGGCCCTGCGCGGCAAGCCGAGCGTTCTCGGCATCATCTCCGGCGCCATCGGTGGCTTGGTGGCGATCACGCCGGCCTCCGGCTTCGTCGCACCGGGCGGCGCGCTGATTATCGGCATCGCGGCGGGGGCCGCCTGCTACTGGGGCGCCGTCTGGCTGAAGCCGAAGCTCGGCTATGACGACTCCCTCGACGTGTTCGGCGTGCATGGCATCGGCGGCATCGTCGGCGCCCTGCTGACCGGCGTCTTCGCGCGGGAGGCCATCGGCGGCGCGTCCGGTCTCATCGAAGGCAATGCCGGACAGGTGTGGACCCAGTTCGTCGGCATCGTCTCGACCGTCGTCTACAGCGGCGTCGTCTCCGTGATCCTGTTCAAGATCATCGACCTGACCGTCGGCATGCGGGTGAGCCCGGAGGACGAACGGAGCGGTCTCGACCTCGCCCTGCATGGAGAATCGATCCAGTAGCCGGTTTGCCCGGGCCGAGGCCGGCGGCCGCGCCGCGAACGCGGCCGCCGGAAGCCCTCGGACACTCTTTGGCCGGAAGCCCAGCTTCCGGCCATTTTTTTCGTCGGCGTCCTTGAGCGCGAGGCCGGGCGCCGGCTAGGGTCGTCGCAGCATGCGCAACCCTCGCCTCGATCAACTCGACGACTATCCGTTCGACCGGCTCCGCGCCCTGCTCGCCGACGTCGCGCCGCCGGCCGGCACGGCGCCCTGCGTGCTGTCCGTGGGCGAACCCAGGCACCCGCCGCCAGCGTGGCTCGCCGCGACGCTGGCAGCGCACGCCGGCGCATGGGGACGCTACCCGCCGATCGAGGGAACGGCGCAGTTGCGGCAAGCGATTTGCGGTTGGCTCGAGCGGCGCTTCGGCGTCGCCGGCCTCGGCCTCGATCCCGATCGCCACGTCCTCCCGGTGGCTGGCACGCGGGAAGGACTGTACCTGATCGCCAGCGTGGTGGTGCCGCAGACGAAGGGCGGCGGGCGACCGGTCGTCGTCCTGCCCAACCCCTTCTATCACGTCTACCAGGGCGCCACGGTCATGTCCGGCGCCGAGGCCGTTTATCTGTCGGCGACCCCGGAGAACGACTGGCGTCCGTCGCTGGCGAGCCTGGGCGAGGACGTGCTCGCCCGCACCGCGCTGATCTATCTCTGTTCGCCGGGCAATCCGCACGGTGCGGCGCTGGGCGTCGACGCGCTGACCGAGGCGATCGCGATCGCGCGCGCCCATGATGCGGTTCTCGTCGTCGACGAATGCTACACCGAGATCTGGGACCGGCAGGCGCCGGCGGGGGTGCTGCAGGCGTGTGCCGTGCTCGGCGGTGGCACCGCCAACGTGCTCGCCTGCCACTCGCTGTCGAAGCGCTCCAATGTGCCCGGATTGCGGTCCGGCTTCGTCGCCGGCGATCCCGACCTGATCGAGTCGTTCCGACGCCTGCGCGCCTACGCGGCGGCGACGCTGCCGCTGCCCGTGATGGCGGCGTCGGCGGCGCTGTGGGACGACGACGCGCACGTGGAGGCGAACCGTGCGCTCTACCGGCCCAAGTTCGATGCCGCCCAAGCGTTGCTCGGCGATCGCTTTGCCGTGCGGCGGCCGGACGGCGGGTTTTTTCTGTGGCTGGCGGCGGGGGACGACGAATCGGCGGCGCGGCGGCTGTGGCAGGAGGCCGCGATTCGGGTGTTGCCGGGCCGGTATCTGGCCCGCCCCGACGCAACGGGAGTCAATCCGGGCGCCGGTTTTCTGAGGATTGCGCTGATCGACGAGCCGGCGGCGACGGAAGACGCTTTGCTGCGGCTCGCCGAGATTCTATAGATTCCCTGATCATGGAATGAGGGCAATGGGCCCGTCGAAGATACGCAGACAGAAGAACATCTGGATTCCGGCCAGTCTCGCCATTGCCCTGAGACACCGGTGCCTGGAGCTTTGCGGCCTCGTTCTGCTGGTCATTGGCGGTGCCTTCGCGGCGGCGCTGGTATCGTTCGATCCCGCAGATCCGTCCCGCAATCACATCGTCGACCGGCCGCCGGCAAATGTTCTCGGCCACACCGGAGCATCGATCGCGGATCTGGTGCTGACCACCATCGGCCTCGCATCCGCGGTGCTGATCGTCGCGATCGTCGCCTGGGGCCTGCGCCTGATCCTCCGCCACCGGCCCCCGGGGCCGGCGTGGCGGATCGCCCTTCTGCTGCTGTCGGTGCCGCTCATGGCGATCGTCGTGGCCGCGGTCGCACCGCCAAGCGCCTGGCCGCTGACGACGGGCCTCGGCGGTTTGATCGGTGACGGCGGCGCGGCGCGCTTGGCGGCGTTGGCCGCGGCGGAATACACGGCGGCGACGCCGGCCCTGGTCGCCCTGGTGCTCGCCGTCCCGGCCCTGGCGGCGCTGCTCCTCGGCGTGGGTGCGAACGCGAGCGAACTCCGCACCGCCGGCCGCTCGCTGGCCGCGGCGGCGGCGACCTGTCGGTCGGCGTTCGGCGTCGCCCACGGCTTCGTCCGACGGCAGCGCGCGCGGCTCGGCCAACGGCGGCCCGCTCCGGCACCGACCGCTGCCCGCACCGCCCTCGATCCGATCGAGACGCCGGCATCACCGGCGGGCGAGCCGGCGCCTCCTGCCGATCCGGAGGTCGCGGCGCCGGCGCCCCGCATGCGCAGTGGCCGCAAGGCGCAGTCGAGCCTGCAGGGCGCCCTGAACCTGGGCGAAACCGGCTATCGGCCCCCGCCCATCGACCTTCTGGTGACACCGCCGACACGCCTCGGGAACGACATCGATCGCGATGCCCTGCAGCAGAACGCCCGCCTCCTGTCCACCGTGCTGGAGGATTTCGGCGTGCGCGGCGAGATCGTGAAGGTGCGTCCGGGGCCGGTGATCACGCTCTATGAGCTGGAGCCGGCGCCGGGCACCAAGTCGTCGCGCGTGATTGGACTGGCCGACGACATCGCGCGGTCGATGAGCGCCGTCTCGGTGCGCGTCGCGGTCGTGCCGGGGCGCAACGTCATCGGCATCGAGTTGCCAAATCAGCGCCGTGAAACCGTCTACCTGCGGGAACTCCTGGCCTCGGAGGCGTTCGAGCGGAGCAAGGGCCACCTGACCCTGGCGCTTGGCAAGGACATCGGCGGCGGGCCCGTGTTCGTCGACCTGGCGCGCATGCCGCACCTGCTGATCGCCGGCACCACCGGGTCCGGCAAGTCGGTGGCGATCAACACGATGATCCTGTCGCTGGTCTTCCGGTTGCCGCCGGAGACCTGCAAGCTCATCCTGATCGACCCGAAGATGCTCGAGCTGTCCGTCTACGATGGCATTCCGCACCTGCTTTCCCCGGTGGTCACCGAACCGGCGAAGGCCGTCCTCGCCCTCAAGTGGGCGGTGCGCGAGATGGAGGAACGCTATCGCCTGATGTCGCAACTGGGTGTGCGCAACATCGCCGGCTTCAACGCCCGCGTGGCGGAGGCGCAGAGCCGCGGGGAGACGCTGGTGCGCCGCGTGCAGACGGGCTTCGACGACGACGGGCGGCCGGTGATCGAGGATCAGCCACTGGAGACCGCGCCGCTGCCGTTCATCGTCATCGTCGTCGACGAGATGGCCGACCTCATGCTCGTCGCCGGCAAGGACATCGAAGCGGCGATCCAGCGCCTGGCGCAGATGGCGCGCGCCGCCGGCATTCATTTGATCATGGCGACGCAGAGACCGTCGGTGGACGTGATCACCGGCACCATCAAGGCGAACTTCCCGACCCGCGTCAGCTTCCAGGTGACCTCCAAGATCGACAGCCGCACCATCCTCGGTGAACAGGGCGCCGAACAGCTTCTCGGCATGGGCGACATGCTGCACATGGCGGGCGGCGGGCGGCTGACCCGCGTGCACGGCCCGTTCGTCACCGACGAAGAAGTGGAAGCGGTGGTCCGGGCCTTGCAGGAACAGGGTGAACCATCTTATCTGCCGGAGGTCACCGAGGAATGTGACACGCCGGCCTGGGACGAAGACGGCGGCGAGTTCGGCGGCCAGTCGGGCGATGCGATGTATGACGAGGCTGTCGCCATCGTCGCCCGCGACCGCAAGGCCTCGACGAGCTATGTCCAGCGCCGGATGCAGATCGGCTACAACCGTGCCGCCCGCCTGATCGAACGCATGGAAGCGGAAGGCGTGGTCAGCAAGCCCGACCGGGTGGGTCGCCGCGAAGTGCTGGTCGGCGACCATAGCGGATAACCTCCGCGCCGTGGCCCCGTTCAGCGCACGAGAGAGAAAGACACGACACATCATGGTCACACGACGCACCGTCGCCCGCCTTGCCGCATTGGCGCTTGGCATTGCCCTCACGACATGGTTGCCATTGGAGACGCTCGGCGCGCCGCAGCGCGTTCGCCTCAGCGACACGGACCGTGCCGATATCGCGCGGGTCG
This sequence comes from uncultured Rhodospirillaceae bacterium, assembly GCA_964495295.1. GTDB lineage: Bacteria > Pseudomonadota > Alphaproteobacteria > Rhodospirillales > Defluviicoccaceae > CAZBWP01. The sequence continues at coordinate 7,577 of CAZBWP010000006.1, forward strand.
AAGAGTATCTGGCGGGCGTCCGCACCCTGAAGGCCCGGTTCCTGCAGGTCTCGTCCAATGGCGAGTATGCCGAGGGCGACCTCTTCCTCTCGCGCCCCGGCAAGATGCGGATCGACTACGATCCGCCCATGCCCATTGTCATCGTCGCCGACGGCCGCTGGTTGATCTATTACGATTCAGAGCTCGAACAGGTCAGCTACATCCCGCTGGGGTCGACCCCGGCGAGCATTCTGACCAGCGAGAACCTGTCGTTCACCAGCGGGGACCTGGTCGTCACCGGTTTCGACAACTCGGCGGGAACGATCAGGATCTCCGTGGTCCGGGCGAAGGACCCCGAGGCCGGCGCGGTGACCCTTGTGTTCGATGCCAATCCGGTGGTGCTGCGGAAGTGGAGCATCGTCGATACGCAGGGCATCGAGACGCAGGTGACGCTGGTGTCCGCCCGGTCGGGCGTGCCGCTCAACAAGGACCTGTTCTTCTTCGCGGACCCCAACTTCGGCAAGTCGCGGGATTGAGCGCCCACGACCGGCGCGTGCATGCAATCTGCTCATGGCAGGCATGCGTCTCGCACGGTGGTTGTTTCTGTCGCCATGACCACTTGTATTAGAGGATGGGCATAAACACCCGTCCCGGATGGTTCCCCTGCCATCCGTGCGCCTCCTTCGTGGAAGGTGCGAGCGCCCGGTTATCCCCCCTGACCGGGCGCTTTTTTATGTGGCCGAGGCGCCATAATCCTCACGGAACCAGCCGATAGCCGCCGGACTCGGTGACCAGCAGGCGGGCGTTTGACGGGTCCGGCTCGATCTTCTGCCTGAGCCTGTAGACGTGCGTCTCCAGGGTGTGTGTGGTGACGCCGGCGTTGTAGCCCCACACTTCGTCGAGCAACACATCGCGGCTGATCACCTTGCCGCCGGTCCGATAGAGATATTTGAGGATCGCGGTCTCCTTGTCCGTCAGCCGGATCTTCTTGTTGGTGGTGAAGTTGACCAGCAGCTTGGCGCTCGGCTGGAAGGAATAGGGCCCGATGGTGAACACGGCGTCGTCGCTGCGTTCGTGCTGGCGAATGTGGGCGCGCAGCCGGGCGAGTAGGACACCGAGCCGGAACGGTTTGGTGACGTAGTCGTTGGCGCCGGCATCGAGCCCGAGAATGGTATCGGAGTCGGTATCTGCGCCGGTGAGCATGATGATCGGCGCCTTGACGCCGGAGCGCCGCATCAGCCGGCACACCTCGCGGCCATCCATGTCCGGCAGTCCGACATCGAGGACGATGATATCGAAATAGTCGCCCTTCACACACTCGAGCGCCCGAGCGCCCGACTCGGCCGCCTGGATCGTGAATTCCTCGTGCAGTTGAAGCTGTTCGCCGAGCATGTCGCGCAATGACGCGTCATCGTCGACGAGCAGAAGGCGCTTGCCGCTGGTCATGACCCCCGCGATCCGGTAGATGTGTCGTTGGCACAAGCATACGGGATGCGGCGCCGTGATGACAACGGCGCTTGCGTTCGACGCGGGCAACCGCAAAATCTTGTCCCCCGGCGAATCTTAAAGGCGTCGCCTGCGGTGCGGTTCGGCGCCCCACGCATTCACTTATACCTCGAGCCCGCATGACCGCACCACAACACCTCGTCGCCGTTCCCGCCACCCGTGAGCGGCTGACGTTGCTGCAGGTGGATCGGGCGGTCTCGGAACTCCGGCGAGGTCGCTCGATCGTCATCCTCGACGGCCGGGGCGAGGCATCGCTGGTGCTGGCCGCGGAAGCGGTGACGCCCGAGGCGCTGAGCGCGTTGAGAGGGGCCGCGCATGGCGATGCACGGCTCGCCATCACCGCGCGTCGCGCCGCCGTCCTTGGCCTCGCCCCGCCCCGGCTCGGCGTCATGGTGGTGTCAACGACGGACGGCCTGACCGCGGACCGGGTGCGCGACCTCGCCGATCCGCTATCGGCAATGCCGATCCCGCCGCCGTTTTCGCTGGAGGCCGCCGCCGCCGCGCCCCATGGCGCGGACGCCGCCGCCGTCAGGCTGGCCAAGACGGCGCGGCTGTTGCCGGCCGCGGTGGTGGCGTCGGTGGCCGATCCGAGCGCCGCCGATCCCGCCGCCTGGGCGGCCCGCCACGATTTTTTCCTCGTCGACGCGGGCGACGTGTTCCAGTACGAGCCGGTCGCCGCCCGCTCGCTCAAGCCCGTCAGCCGGGCGCGGGTTCCCCTGGCCGACGCCATTGACACCGAGGTCATCGCCTTTCGCCCGCGCGACGGCGGCCTGGAGCATCTGGCCCTGATCATCGGCGCCCTCGATCCCGCCAAACCGGCACTGACCCGGCTGCACTCAGAGTGCTTCACCGGCGACCTGCTCGGCAGCCTCCGGTGCGACTGCGGCGATCAGCTGCGCGGCGCCATTCGCGAGATCGCCAGCAGCGGCGGCGGCATCCTGCTTTACCTGGCGCAGGAAGGCCGCGGCATCGGCCTAGTCAACAAGCTGCGGGCCTATCGCTTGCAGGACAAGGGCTTCGACACCCTCGATGCCAACGAGCAGCTCGGCTTCGATGCCGATGAGCGGATCTACCTGCCGGCGGCGGTGATGCTGCGCCAGCTCGGCATCGCCGCGGTGCGCCTCCTGACCAACAATCCCGACAAGGTCGCGGCCTTGACACGCTGTGGCATCGCCGTCGCCGAGCGGGTGCCCCACACATTCCCGTCGAACCGCCACAACGAGGTGTACATGCGCACCAAGGCGGAGCGGAGCGGCCATCTGTTCTGACGCCGATACGGCGCGGCAGATCGTGCCGGGTCCGGCAGCTTCTGCCGGGCGGCGGTCAGGGAATGACCGGCACACGGCGCCGCCGACTCTGGCACGATGATTGCTTTGTGTCAGGCAACATCGACCGCCGAGCCGCCATGGATCCCCACATCCCGTTCATCGCCCCGCCGACCGCCCCGACACCGCCGCTCCCCGGCGGGTTTCGCGGTCCGCGCGGATTCGGCGACGACGGCCCGAGCTTCTTCGACGTGCTCGACATCATCAATCCGTTTCAGCATATCCCCGTCGTCTCGTCCATCTATCGGGCGGTCACCGGGGACGAGATCAGCCACGTGCCGCGCATCCTCGGTGGTGCGCTGTTCGGGGGCCTGTTCGGCGCCATCGCGGCGCTGGTCAACGTCATCGTCGACGAGATCACCGGCAGCGACGTCGGCGAGCACGTGCTCACCTTTGTCGACGACCTGTTCAACGGCGGGGAAAACCCGACGGTCGCCCAGCGTGTGTCGTCCGAACCGGCGTTTCCGGTCGACAGAACGGATGAGTTCTACCCCGGCTCGCCGGCCGAGTTGATGGCGCTCCAGTCCGCGACCCGGCGCTACGGCGACGCGGCGTCGCTGACCGCCCTGCACACCGGCGCGCACCTGGACGTGCTCGGTTAGTGGTTCGAAGCATTGGTGGATCAACCGATCTGACGCCTGCATCTCAACCGTAAGATCCGATCCGCTGGGCTTTTCAGTCCGAGGCCGCCGGCCGCTCGCCGAAAATCGCCGTGCCGACGCGCACCAGCGTGGCCCCGAAGCGGATCGCCACCGGGAAGTCGGCGGTCATGCCCATGCTGAGGCCGGAGAGGCCGTTGCGCCGGGCGATCTCCCGAAGCAAAGCGAAATGCAGGGCCGGTTCCTCGTCGACCGGGGGGATGCACATCAGCCCCGTCACCGTCAGGCCGTAATCGTCCGTGCAGGCCCGCACCAGCGCATCGGTGGCTTCGGGCAGCACCCCGGCCTTCTGCGGCTCCTCGCCGGTGTTGACCTGGATCATCACCGCAGGGCGCCGATCTTCCGCCTCCATCACCTCGGCCAGGTGTCGCGCCAGCCGATCGTTGTCGATGGTTTCGATGACGTCGAACAGCCGCACGGCCCGCCGCGCCTTGTTGCGCTGCAGCGGGCCGATCAGATGCAGGCGCAGGTCCGGCCAGTCCTCCCGAAGCGCCGGCCACTTGTCCTCGGCCTCCTGCACCCGGTTTTCGCCAAACACGCGATGGCCCGCGGCGAGTGCCGGGCGAATGCGCTCGGCACCGAGCAGTTTGCTCACCGCGACCAGGGTCACGTCCCCGGGCATTCGGCCGGCCGCCGTCGCCGCCGCCGCGATCTCCGCCTTCACGGCCGCGAGATTGGCGACTATGTCGTCGGTCTTGACCGCCATCAGCGGGTCGTCCGGAACCGTGGTGCGAAGGCTGAAAGCATGCCGCGAACCCTAGCAGAGCTGGCGCGCCGGCTCAAACCGGCGCGTCCGCACGCCCACCTGCCGGCGCTGATCCTGATGACCGACATCGTGCGCCTGCCCGATCCGCTGCCGGCGATCCGCCGCTTGCCCCCGGGATCGGCGGTGATCGTCCGCCATCCGGACCCGCTCGCCCGCCGGACGCTGGCCGCAGGATTGCTGGAGGTCTGCCGGGCCGCCGGGGTTCGCCTGCTGATCGCCGCCGACCCCCGCCTGGCCGAAGCGCTCGGCGCCGACGGCGTGCACCTGCCGGAAGCGCTGGTGCGCGCGGGTCGGCTGCGGCGGCGGCCCGGGTGCCTCGTCACCGCCGCCGCGCACGGCCCGCGGGCCTTGCGAAGGGCCGCGGCCGCCGGCGCCGACGCAGCACTCTTGTCGCCGGTCTTCACGACGCGGAGCCATCCCGGCGCGCCGGCCATTGGCGCGGTGCGCTTCACCGCTTGGGCGCGGGCGGCGCCACTTCCGGTCTATGCCCTCGGTGGCGTCACGCCGGAGACGGCTGGGCGGCTTGCCGACAGCGGTGCCTGCGGCTTCGCCGGCATCGCGGGCCTGGGGCCCCAGTCCTCATAGGTCTGCGGCATTGTAGCCGAACGCTTCGACGTAAGGCCTGAGCAGGGGCAGCGCGGCTTCGAGTTCGGGGCGATAGTTCTTCCACCGACCGATCGAGCGCGTGTACAGCGGTTGCACCACCTGGTGGTAGCTTGGCGTTGAGATCGTCCGCGTGCGGGCATGGTCGCGGTAGCCGCGCACCGCATCGTCCCAGCCGACCCCGAGGAAATCCAGCAACCGTCGCGTCTCTCCCTCGAAATCGACCACCAGATCCTCGTAGCGGACCGAGGCCGTCGCGATCGGCAGGACAGTCCGGTAGCGCAACCACAGGTCCATCACCGACGCGTACAGCCGTGCGGTGGTGTCGATGGCGCCGAAATGCACCATCGCCTCGTTGGGGCGGAAGGCCTGCATGAAGCCGCTGAGCACCACGTCGCAGGGATGACGCAGCGCCAGCAGGATGCGCGCATCGGGATAGAGTCGCCAGATCAGGCCGATGTCGATGATGTTCAGCGGCATCTTGTCGATCACCAGGGCGGCGCCGCGCTTTGGCAGCAGCCGGTCGACCGCCGCCATATAGACGGCCCTGAGGCCCTCGACATCGGCCTCGGTGAGACGCGCCAAGCCCTCCGGATACGCGCCGAAGCGTTCGACCAGCGCCTGCTTCACGGTATCGACGAGCGGCTTTTCCTCGATCGTCGCCAGCCGGGGATGGGCGTCCAGCACCTGATCGAGCAGCGTCGTCCCCGACCGCGGAAACCCCACCAGGAACACCGGCGACACCGCCTCGGGGACGGGCCCCGGGACGGGCGCCGGGACGGGCGCCGACCACGTGCGGAGCCAGTCGGCGGTGAACCGCTCGGTGAGGGCCGCGATCTGGCGCGGCAACGCGCTACGGTCCACACCGCGGCCGAGGGGGCTGTCGAGCAGCAGGCGGTTGGCGTCGGCGAAGCAGCGTGCCGCCCGCCGATAGTCGCCGAGGCGGTCGCAGAACGTTGCCTGTTCGAAGGCGACGAACGCCCGCGCCTCGGCGTCGAGTACGTCGTGCGCCAGGGCATCGAGACGCGCCAGACCCTCTTGCAGCCGGCCGAGACGGCGCTCGCTGCGGGCCGCAACCAGGGAGGCGCGGACGTTGGCGGGATCGAGGGACAAGGCCGCTTCGGCTTCGGCGAGGGCGGCCTCCAGGTCGCTTGCCCGCTCGAGCAGCGCGGCCTGCGCCGCCCGCGGTTCGGCGTCCTTCGGATTGGCCCGGCTGGCGGCCAGGTAGTGTTCGGCCGCTTCCTCCGGCCGACCCCTCTCGGCCACCGCGTCGCCCAGGTTTTTCATCGCCTGTGCATAGTCCGGGCGAAGGCTGACGGCGGCGCGGAAACTCGCCTCGGCCGCCGCCAAGTCGCCCAGCGCACGCTGCGCCCGACCCAGGTTGGACAGCGCCTCCGGATAGTTTGGCCGCGCCGCCAGCGCCGCCCCATAGCAACCGATCGCGGCCTCCGGGTGACCCTGCTCCTGCAGGGCATTGCCCAGGTTGTTGTGGGCCTCGGCGTACGCGGGATTGAGCTCCAGCGCCCGGCGGAACGCCGCCTCCGCGGCGCCATGCCGGCCGAGCGCCAGCAGCGCCGTGCCGCGGTTGTTGTGAAACGCCGGATCACGCCCATCGACGGCGATGGCGCGATCGATCAGGGACACCGCGCGGGCGTGGTCGCCACGCTGATGGGCGATCACGCCGAGGAGGTGCAGGGCGTCGCGTTGGCGCGGTGCCTGCGACAGGATGCGCCGGTAGCGGGCTTCCGCCTCGTCCAGCCGTCCCGCCTGGTGGGCGCGCACGGCCTCCATGAGCTCCGGCGGCGCGGCCGCGGAGGGCGGAGCCGCGCCGCGGGGTCGACGGCTCATGGGGTTGCCACCGTGTCGAACCGGTGGCCGAGCGCTTCGGTCACGCGGGCGATGACCCCTGGCCAGTCGCCGGGCCGCGCCTGGCGGACCAGGGTCAGGCTCGGGTACCACGGGCTGTCAGGGCGATCGAGCTGCCAACGCCATTCGGGGACAAAGGGGACCAGCAGCCAACACGGCCGGCCAAGCGCGCCGGCGAGGTGGGCGACCGCCGTGTCGACGGAGACGACGCCGTCCAGCAGCGCGAGGACGGCGGCGGTGTCGGCGAAATCGGGATCGCGGCCCGGCAGGCGCTGCACGCGTCCGGGCGCACGCCGCTCCAGATCGTCCTCGCGGGCACCGATCTGCAAACTGACGAAGTGCGCCCGGCAACGATCCAGGAGCGGCACGAACTGCTCGGCCGGCATCGAACGGTTGCGGTCGTTCTCATGCCGCGGGTTGCCGGACCACACGAGACCAATGGCGGGCCGATCGCCGGGCAACGCGAGACGGTCGCGCCAGTCATCGATCATCGCCGGCTCGGCCGCGAGATAAGGCACGTCGCACGGGATCGACGCCGCGTCGGTGCCGAACAGGTGCGGCAGGCTCATCAAGGGCGCCTGAAGATCGCACGCCGGCGGCGCATCGCCCGTGACGTGCCGGTCACAGGGGAAGGACTTGCCGCCGGAGCGCAGTCCCGCGAACAGCCGTAAGAGCGGACGGCGGCATTCCAGCACCACCCGCCCGCCGCGCGCGGCGACCAGCGGTGCATAGCGGACGAACTGGATGGCCGAGCCGAGCCCCTGTTCCGCCTTGAGCAGAATCGTCCTGCCGTCCAGCGCCGCGCCGTCCCACGCCGGAGCGGCCGCCGCCAGCGGGGCTGCACGGGCCTTGAGGCGCCATTCATAGTCGCGCCAGCCTTCGGCGAATCGGCCGAGCGTCAGCAACAGGACGCCACGATTGGCGTGCGCCTCCACATTCCCGGGCTCGATCGCGATCGCCCCATCGAAGCAGTCGAGCGCCGCCTCGTAGCGCGCCTGTTCGTGCAGAACCCGCCCCAGGTTCGACAGCGCCGCGGCATACGCGGGCTGTGCCGCCAGGACCTGCCGATACGCGGCTTCGGCCGCGTCCAGGCGTCCCTGCCGGCGCAGGGCAGCGCCCAGGTTGTTGTGCGCCACGGCCCAATCGGCGCGGGCGGCGATCGCCCGCCGGTAGCAGCCTTCGGCCTCGACCGGGCGGTCCTTCGCCATCAGCGCGTTGCCGAGCGTGTTGTGCGCCTCGGCGGAGCGCGGGTTCAGCGCCAGCGCCTTGCGGGCGCTGATGATGGCATCGTCGACGCGGCCGAGGGCGAGCAGGGCGGCGGCGAGATTGCCGTGATAGGTCGGGTCGCGCCGGTTGACGGCGATCGCCCGCCGGATCAGCTCGACGGCGCGCGGCTGGTCGCCGGTCTGATGGGCAACCAGACCGAGCAGGTGCAGGGCGTCGGGATGTTTCGGGCGGGCCTCGAGGATTCGCCGATAGCCGGCGGCGGCCGCTTCGAGGCCACCGGCACGGTGGCGCTCGACGGCATCCAACAACATCCGGTCGAGCGGATCGGCGGCCGGGGTGTGGTGCTTCTGCGGTGGGCGCGGCGCCATGCGGGTCTTCGTCTCCCTGACCGTCTCCGCCGAGAAGTCTAGCGCGGCCGGCACCGCCGCGGAACCAACAGCTGCCGCCGGAACGCGCCCGGGTCGGGGCGAACGTTGACACGGAACGGCGATAAGGCTACCTGCAACAGGATCGAGAAACGCAGCCATCATTAGCCCGCATGAGGATACCCTTGCTTCGCCCGTTCGCCGTCGTTGCGCTGATCGCCGCTTTGGTCGCCTCCGGATGCTCGGACGTCCCGGTCGAAGGGGACTACCCCAGAGGTAAACGCAGCGGCGAATCGCACGGCTATGGCACGCAGGACAACATCTTAGGCAGTGAAGGCATTTCGCTGTTCGGCGGCGGCTCGAAGGGCGCTGACGATGGCGGCGGCGGCGGCATCGGCGTCAACGGTTTCCTCTGGCGGGCCTCGCTCGACACCGTGTCCTTCATGCCCGTGAACTCGGCCGATCCGTTCGGCGGCGTCATCATCACCGACTGGTACTCTCCGCCCGAGTCGCCGAACGAGCGCTTCAAGATGAACGTCTACATTCTTGGCCGGGCACTGCGCGCGGATGGTGTGCGCGTTTCGGTGTTTCGTCAGATCGACGACGGCAGCGGTGGCTGGCGCGACGCGCCGCTGCCCGGCGGCACCGACACGCGCATCGAAGACGCCATCCTGACCAAGGCGCGGCAGCTCCGCTTCGCGGTTCTGCAGGAATAAACCCGCGCCTCGGATCGCCCGCAGTCCGGGGTTCCCAGAGGTCTTTCACAACCCGAGCAACGGGATCATCCATGTCCCGCTACAATTTCAAGGATGCCGAGGCCAAGTGGCAGCGGATCTGGACCGAAAGACGCTGCTTCGCGGCGCCCGACCAGCCGTCCGGCCCGAAGTATTATGTGCTTGAAATGTTCCCGTATCCGTCGGGACGCATCCACATGGGCCACGTCCGGAACTACACCATGGGTGACGTGGTCGCCCGGTTCATGCGCGCCCGCGGCTTTCAGGTGCTGCACCCCATGGGCTGGGACGCCTTCGGCCTGCCCGCCGAGAACGCGGCGATGGAGCGCGGCATCAACCCCGGTGCCTGGACCTACAGCAACATCGACACCATGCGCCGGCAGCTGCAGGCGATGGGGCTGTCCATCGACTGGGAGCGGGAGATCGCCACGTGTCACCTGGACTACTACCGGCACCAGCAACGGCTGTTTCTCGATTTTCTCGAAGCCGGGCTGGTCGACCGCAAGGAAAGCCTGGTCAACTGGGACCCCGTGGACAACACCGTGCTGGCCAATGAGCAGGTGATCGATGGCCGGGGCTGGCGCTCCGGCGCCCTGATCGAGCGCCGCCAACTGTCCCAGTGGTTCTTCAAGATCACCGAATACTCCGAGGAGCTGCTGGCCGCGCTGGAGACGCTGGAGCGGTGGCCGGAGCGGGTGCGGCTGATGCAGCAGAACTGGATCGGCCGATCGGAGGGGGCGCGGCTGTTCTTCGAGCTCATCGGCCGCGACGATCGGCTGGAGGTCTTCACCACGCGCCATGACACGCTGTTCGGCGCCTCGTTCTGCGCGTTGTCGCCGAACCACCCGCTGGCCGCCGAGGCTGCGGCGGGCGATCCGGCCCTGGCGGACTTCATTGCCCGGTGCAACCGCCTCGGCACCACGGAAGAGGCGATCGAGACGGCCGAAAAGGAAGGCTACGATACCGGCATCCGCGCCCGCCATCCCTTCGATCCCGAAACGTCGCTGCTGGTCTACGTCGCCAACTTCGTGCTGATGGAATACGGCACGGGCGCGATCTTCGGCTGTCCGGCCCACGATCAGCGCGATCTGGACTTCGCCCGCAAGTATGGGCTCCCGGTCATCCCGGTGGTTGCCGGCGAGAGGGTGTCCGCGGCCGACGCGACGATCGGTGACATTGCCTACACGGGCGGCGGGCGCCTGATCAATTCCGCGTTCCTCGACGGCATGTCCGTGCCCGACGCCAAGGCCGAAATGGCGCGACGGCTGGTCGAGACCGGCGCGGGCGAGCCGACCGTGACCTATCGCCTGCGCGACTGGGGGATCTCGCGGCAGCGCTACTGGGGATGCCCGATTCCGATCATCTATTGCGAGGCGTGCGGCGCGGTGCCGGTGCCCGAGGCTGATCTGCCGGTGCTGCTGCCCGAGGACGTGGCCTTCGATCGGCCGGGCAACCCGCTGGACCACCATCCGACGTGGAAGCAGGTCCCGTGCCCGGCGTGCGGCCGCCCCGGCCGCCGCGAGACCGACACCATGGACACGTTCGTCGATTCCTCCTGGTATTTCGCCCGCTTCTGTTCGCCGCAGGCCGACACGCCGGTGGACCGCGCCGCCGTCGATGCCTGGCTGCCGGTCGACCAGTACATCGGCGGCATCGAGCATGCGATTTTGCACCTGCTGTATTCGCGATTCTTCACGCGGGCGATGCGCCGCACCGGCCACGTGGGCCTGGACGAGCCGTTCGACGGCTTGTTCACCCAGGGCATGGTCTGCCATGAGACCTACAAGGACGAAAACGGCAAGTGGCTGTTCCCGACCGAGATCGAGCGGGTCGCGGACGGCTCCACGCGGCACGTGGAGACGGGGCGTCCGGTCACCGTCGGCCGTTCGGAATCCATGTCCAAGTCGAAGCGCAACGTCGTCGACCCGGAAACGATTATCGACACCTACGGGGCCGATACGGCGCGGTTCTTCATGCTCTCCGACACGCCGCCCGACCGCGATCTGGAATGGACGGAGGCCGGGGTCGAGGGGGCGTGGCGGTTCGTCAATCGGCTGTGGCGACTGCTCACCGAGGAGGGCCAGGCCGTCGCGCCGCCCGAAACGCCGCGGCCGGACGATTTCGACCCCTTGAGTGACACCTCGCCGGCCGCCGAGGCGCATCGCACCGTCCATAAGGCGATTGCCGCCATCACCGATGATCTCCGGAAATTCGGCTTCAACCGGGCCGTCGCCCGGGTGCGGGAACTCACCACCGCCCTCGCCGAGCTCGAGGGCGATGATGCGACGACCGCCTGGGTGCGCCGGCACGGCTATGACGCCCTGGTCAGGCTGTTCGCGCCGATGATGCCGCATCTGGCGGAGGAGGCGTGGAGCTGGCTGGGTCACCGGACCCTGGTCGTTGAAGCACCTTGGCCGGAGGCCGACCCGGCGCTCATCGTCGACGACGTCGTCACTCTCGGCGTCCAGGTCAACGGCAAGCTGCGCGGCCAGATCCGCGTCGCCAAGGACACCGGGGAGGATGAGGTCCGCTCGCTCGCCCTCGCCGTGCCCAACGTGGCGAAGCTGTTGGGCGACGCGGCGCCCCGGCGGGTCATCGTCGTGCCCAACCGGATCGTCAATGTGGTCGTCTAGGCGGGCCTCGATGCTCGCCGCGGGTATCGCGGCGCTGGTGCTTGCCGCATGCGGCTTCCGGCCGATGTACGCCCCGGTGGCCAACGAAACCGTGCTGAACGATTTCGCCGGCGTGCAGGTGGCGGTGATCCAGGACCGCGTCGGTCAGCAGCTGCGCAACGATCTCCAGGATCTGCTGACGCCGCGCGGCCAGCCCGCCCAACCGGACTTCGTCCTGCGCGTGGAACTGTCGGAGCAGCTCCGCACCCTGGCGGTGGAGCGGACGGGCCTGGCCACTCGCGCCGACCTGACCGTGATCGCCCGTTTTACCCTGGATTCGGTCGAAACGGGTGAGACGGTGCTCTCGCAGACGACGTCGGCGAGCAGCAGCTACAACATTCTCAGCTCGGACTACGCGAACCTCATCGCCGCCCGGGACGCCCAGACCAAGGCCGTCAGGGTCATCGCCGAGGATATCCGCAACCGGCTTGGCGTTTATTTCACCGGGGTCCGTCGGGCCGGGATCGGCGAATGGTCCTGAAGGGGGCGCGCATCGCGGCCTTCCTCGGCCGGCCCGATCCGGCCGTTCGCGCGGCCTTGTTCTACGGCCCCGATCGTGGCTTGGTTCGCGAGCGCGCCGGTGCCCTGATCACCGCGGCTGCCGGCAAGGCGCCGGACCCGTTCGGCAACGTCGAGCTCGACGCCGCCGCGGTAAAGACCGATCCGAGCCGCATCGCCGCCGAGGCTGCCGCTTTGACCTTCGGTGGCGGGCGGCGGATCGTCCGGCTGCGCGACGCCGGTGATCCCCTCGCCAACGCGGTTCGGGTTTGGCTCGAGGAGTCCGTCGGCGAGGGGTTGGTGGTGGTCGAGGCCGGGGACCTGCCGAAGCGCTCCACCCTGCGCGCTTTGTTCGAGGCCGCCGGGGACGCGGTCGCCGTCGCCTGCTATCCCGACACCGGCGTCGACCTGGAACGGACCGTGAGCACGGCTCTCACCGCCGAGGGGGTGCGCATCGACCCGGAGGCCCTGACCTACCTGGCGTCACGGCTCGGCGCCGATCGGGCCTTGATGCGCGGCGAGCTGGAGAAGCTGATCGTCTATCTCGGCGAACGGCGAACGGTGACCGCGGACGACATCACCGCCTGCGTCGGCGACAGCCGCAGCGTGACCCTGGACGCGGTCGCCGATGCCGCATGCACGGGCGACCAGGCGGCGTTGGATCGGGCGGTCACCGTCGCCGGTGAAGAGGGCGTCTCACCGGTGGCCATCCTCCGCGCCATCGCCCGCCACGTGCAGCGGCTGCTGCAGCTGCGGGCGCTCGTGGCCAAGGGACAGTCGCCCGAGAAAGCGATCGCCGCGCTGCGTCCGCCGGTCTTCTACAAGGCGCGCGACGCCATGCTGCGGCAGGTGTCGATCTGGACGGAGGCGCGCCTGGCAACGGCGTTGTCGCTGCTCACGGATGCCGAGATCGACTGCAAGTCGACGGGCATGCCAGACGCGATGCTGTGCCGCCGCGTCCTGATGCGCATCGCCCAGGCGGCCCGCGCCCGCTGAGCTTGCAAGGCGGCGGATGCCGCGCGTGCGCCGGTGACGCCGGACCGCTCGATGGCTCCGGTCAGCACGCCATGTCCGTGAGGCCGCTCACGAACGACGACAGCCCCGAACTCCGCAGCGGCACGAACGCCTTGGAGCGCTGTTTGCAGAGGCGCTTGGCGAGCCGGCAGGCATTGTGGCTGACGCAATCCACGGGGCAGAACACGGCGTCGCCTTGCGCCACGGCCTCGCCCAACCGATCGGCGGTCTCCTCGATGCCGCCGTCGTGATGGATGAACGTGCCGTTGGCGCGTTCGACCAGAGCGCGGAGGTGGGGAATCAGTCCGGCTCGGCCGCCGACATAGACGATCCGCTTGCCACTCAGGTGCAGGGCCGGACGGCTCCACGCGCCCGAACCCGCAAGGTTCGATTGCAGCAGGCCCTCCAGGGCTTCGATTTCCTTCCGGGCCACGTCCAGGTCCTGCTTGAGCTGTTCGCTGCCGTGCTGAAGGGCGGTGATGTCGTTCCGCTGGGCGACGAGGCTCGCGTCCGCGCGGTCGGCCCGTTCGGTGGCCTCGCTTGCCCTGCGTTTCAGTGCGTCCGCCGATGACACCAGGAAGCGGTACGCATCGCCGCTTTCGAAGTGGCGGATGCGCTGTTCGGCGGCGGCGAGGCGCTGCTCCGCCGTTTGCGCCGCCAGCAATCGGCTGTTGAGATCGCGAAGCTCGGCGGCGTGCTGGGCCAGCAGACGGTGTGTATCGCGCTCGCTTTCGGCGAGCCGTCGCTTCGCCGTGGCGAGCCCATCATTGAGGGTATCCCGCTCGTTCTCAAGCTCTCGCAAGCGTTTGATGTCGGCGCGGTTGGCCGCACCAACCAGGTGGGAGAGCATGTGGACATGGCCGAACACCCGCCGGATCAGGCCCTCGTGGGAGGCCGGGTGGGTCATCACCGCCCAATAGGGGCCGGGGATGTCACCTTCCTCGAGGCAATGCTCCCACAGCGCCTCGACGGCGTCGGCGTCCCGCTGCTTGTCGAAGCGCCGGATCGCCGATCCGTACTTGCGGTCGAGCACCTTGTGCGTGACCCGGGCGATCGGACCGGGCTTGGCGACGCACGCAACGAAATTGCCGTGAACGGCGTACTCCTCCTCATCGCGCGGGATCGAGATGCCGACGCGCGCGGCGATGCGGCGCAGGTCGCCCAGCGTCAGGCAGGTGCCGACGATCGAACAGTGGAGCCGGTTGTCGAGCTCCCACAGCCGCCTGCGCCGACGCGCTTCGCCGGCAAGGGGCGGAGGGGACGCGGCGCAGCGTTCACACATGGCGCGGCCGCTTTCGCTGGGGTGTTTGCCGGGGCGGGTGATCGTCTGTCGTGTTGGCGGGTGGCCCGTCGGCCACGGCATTCGGGTCGTCTCGGCGATCGGCCGCGATCCGGCGGCCGCATCGCGTCATGAGCGCCGCGAGCCCCTTCAGGTCCATCTGTCGCCACAGCATCATGGGGTCCGCCTTCCGTGGTCCTCGGACGATGCCGCGGTCTGATTGTCGGCCCGCGCCGACAGCATGTCCGTTCGCAGGCGGTCGAGCCAGGCGAGCTCCCATTCGCAGCGTTCGATCTCATGATGCAGCCAGCGTTGTGGCGGCGAGAGGCGCGCCGACTGTTCCGCCGACCGGCGGCGGAGTTCCTCGATGCCGTCCTGATAGGGGCGGGCGAGGTCCTCCAGTTGGCTGGATCGCTCAAGCGGCTCGAGGCAGTCCAGATAGCAGAGCTTGGTCGCCATGCACGTCCGCCGAAGCGGCTCACCCTGACAGGGCGCGGGCCGTCGCAGCAGGTCGCGGAAGGCGGTCCTCCCGTGATCCGTGATGCGGAAGATAACGGGGGCTGCCGTCGCGGCCGGCACGGCTTCCAACAGGCCCGCGTTGATGGCACCGGCAACGCCGTCGCCGATAACGTCGGCGGTGGGCTGCCAGGCGTCGGGTGCCAGGTCGCGAGCCGCGGCGATGATCTCCGCCAGGGACCGCGGCGCATCATGGACGGCACCCAGGACTGTCAGCAGGACGACGTCGCTCGGGTCGAGGTGCTGGCGCGGCGCATGGGGGCGGTGCAAGGATGCCTCCCTGGAAGCGTATGCAAATGCGAATTAATCGCAACTCATGGGTCCCTGTCGCATTCCGTGGCTTTCAAGTCAACAACAATCGCAAATGCAAGGCATTCGCGATGGTCGCTTGACTCAAGGCACATTTTTATTGTGGGATTGGCCGTCAATGAGTCGATTGGAAAGGGAGGCAAGCATGATCGAGACGACCCGCCCGGCGGCCTTGAGGGCCTACGCCGAACTCACGGCCTTGGGCCTGCCCGACCGGGGCGCCTTCGAAAGCGCCGTCACCCTCGTCCGGCTGCGCTCTCCCGAGCTGCCCGGACCGGAGGTCACGCACATGGTCGCCGACTGGATCTGCGAAGCGCTGGGACAGTAACACGGCAAGCCGCGACGGTGTCGCCGTTTGGGGATGCCACGCCCGGTTTGGAGCTATCCCGTGGTTGCCGACTCTGGGGTCGTCGACAGCCGGGAGAGCACCGCGTCGAGCTGATCAAGCGTCTGGTAGTGGATGACCAGGGCGCCGCCGTCCCGGTGCGCCTTGATTTCCACCGGCAGCCCGAGGCGGTTGCTGAGGTCGTGTTCGAGGGCCAGCATGTCCGCGTCCTTGCCGACGGGCCGCGATCGGGCCGATGCCGGCCGGCGCGCCGTCTTGGCGAGACGTTCCGCCTGACGGGCGTTGAGGCCGCGATCAGCCACCTCGCGCGCCAGGGCCTCCGCATCCTCGGCGCCGATCAGCGGCCGGACGTGCCCGGCGCTCAGCGCCCCGGAGCGGACCATCGCCTGCACCGATTCCGGCAGCGCGAGCAGCCTGAGGGTGTTGGCGACATGTGGGCGGCTCTTGCCGACCCGCCGCGCCAGATCGTCCTGGGTATGGGCGAACTCGCTGATCAACCGTTGATAGGCTTCCGCTTCCTCGATCGCGGAGAGGTCCTCCCGTTGCAGGTTCTCCACCAGTGCGATCTCGCACGAGTCCGAGTCCGAGAGCTCCCGCAGGATCACCGGCACCTGGTGCAGGCCGGCGCGCTGCGCGGCGCGCCATCGGCGCTCGCCGGCGACGATCTCGTACAGATCGGGTTCGTCCGGATCCCGCCGCACCAGGATCGGCTGCAGCACGCCTTGTTCCCGAACCGAGCGGGCCAGGTCCTCGAGGCCCTCCTCGGCCATGCGGCTCCGCGGCTGAAACCGGCCGGGCTTCAGGAGCTCGATGGGCAGGGTCGCCGGCATCGGCGACGCATCGTCCAGGTGACCCGTGGCGGCGTCGCCGAGAAGTGACGACAGCCCCCGGCCCAGGCTCGTCGTGCGCTTGTCGGTCATGGTTGCTCCGCCATCGCCCGTTCCCGGCGGAGCAGTTCGCCGGCGAGTTGCACGTAGGCGCGCGAGCCGGAGCAACTGAGATCGTAGACCAGCACCGGACGGCCGTGGGACGGCGCCTCGGACACCCGCACGTTGCGCGGGATCACGGTCTGGTAGACCTTGTTGCCGAAATGGTTGCGCACGTCCTTAGCGACCATGTTCGACAAGTTGTTGCGACCATCGAACATCGTTAACACAATCCCTTGAATCTTCAAAGCGGGATTGAGGCTCCGTCGAACGCTCTCGATGGTCCGCATCAAGTGGCTGATGCCCTCCAGCGCGAAGAACTCGCACTGCAACGGCACCAACACGGTGTCGGCGGCAACCAGGGCGTTGACGGTGAGCAGGCCGAGGGCCGGCGGGCAATCGATGAAGATGTAGTCGCCGTCGGTGGACGGACCCCTGAGCGCGCGGCGCAGTCGGAACTCGCGGTGTGCTTCACCCACCAGCTCCACCTCGGCGCCTGACAGGTCGACCCCGGACGGAATGGCGTAGAGGTTCGGCACCAGCGTCTCGACCATCGCATCGGCCACCGCGACGTTGCCGATCAGAACATCGTAGCTGGTGTGTCGGCGCGCTTCGCGATCGATGCCGAGCCCGGTGCTGGCATTGCCCTGCGGGTCGAGGTCAACGACGATGACCCGCTTGTGCACGGCCGCCAGCGCCGTTCCCAGATTGATCGCGGTCGTGGTCTTGCCGACACCGCCCTTCTGATTGGCGATGGCGATGATGCGCGGGGACCGGCGGTGGGAGTGGGCGCGCTCAGCGGTCATCGCGGCGGTGGATGTCTTCCAGGAGCAAAAGGGTTCCGGACGGGTCGGACAGGCTCGGGATGCGCCCCACGCGCATCATCCAGATTTTCGACGACTCCGTCAATTCGGCGTCGAGGTCACGGCCTTTGAGGAAGAGACAACGCCCGCCAACCGCCAAATGCGGCACCGCGAGATCGAGGAGGCGCACCAGCGGGGCACACGCGCGGGCGGTGACGACATCGGCCGGGGGGATCGACAGGGCTTCGATGCGCGTGGCGTGGACGGCCACGTCGGCGCCGGCAAGCCGCGCCGCTTCGCGCAGGAAGGCGCACTTCCGCGAATCGCTGTCGACCAGATCGACGCGGCGGCCCGTGGCGATGGCCAGGGCGAGGCCCGGAAAGCCGGCGCCGCTGCCCAGGTCGAGGATCCGGCACGGGGTGGGCGGGAGGTGCGGAACGATCTGCACGGAATCGAGGACGTGACGCCGCCAGGGATCGGCGAGCGACGTCGCGCCGACCAGGTTGATCCGCCGTTGCCACCGGGCGAGCAGGTCGAGATGCGCAGCAAGACGCTCCAGCACCTCGGGCGGCATGGGCACGCGGGCCGCGACATCCGCCGCCGACATGGGGTGTTTCACGTGAAACGCGGCCTCATGCGGACAGACGGCCGCCCATTTCGTCGCTCCGACGTCGCACATGGCGCAGCAGCGCGGTCAACGCCGCCGGCGTCACGCCGGAGATCCGCCCGGCAGCCCCCAGTGTCGCCGGCCGGGCCC
>CAZBWP010000007.1:0-17157 GCA_964495295.1 uncultured Rhodospirillaceae bacterium
GCCACCGTGCCAAAGCGGCCGGCAGCTTAGAGATTGCTTGCGAGGAACCAAACCAGGGCGAAAGCTTGCGTCTCAAGAACAACCAAAATTTGTCATTAATTTCGAAGCATAGCTGCGGTCTCATCATCCTGCAAGAGGGTGATGCGATCGGTCCAATTGGAGAGGGGTGGGGGCCGCGGCGCGGCGGGTGGCGTGCGCCCGCTCGATCGACGTCACCCGCGCAGGTGCAGAGAGATGGCCAGAACGGGGGAAAAGAACGGGGCTGCGGCCACCGGGCAGGGACCGCAGCCCCCGGTCGGCCCGCGGGCGGCGATGCGCCCCCGGGCCGACGCGCAATCGTCGGAGCAAGCCCCGTGGTCAGAGGAGACCGGGCTTGCCGCTCTGCCAGCGCTCCAGTTCCGTCGCCAGAAGCTCGGCGTGTTCGCGCTCTTCCGCGGCCAGTTCCCGATAGAGCTGACGGGTGGGCGAATCCTCCGAGACCCCCTTCGCCTGCTCGCTGAAGAACGCGGCGGCGCGTTCCTCGCAGGCGATGGCGATGCGAAACAGATTCGCCGGATCCTCGGGCCGGCTCTCGATCCCGGCGAAGATGGCGGCGCGCTCGACCGCGAAGTGCTCCGACGGACCCGGCACATCGATATGATAGCGGCGCGACAGGGTGTCCATGTGGTCGGCTTCCATGGCGGCGAGCCTGGCGAAGACGTCGCGCATCAGGGGATGCCCGGCCTCGGTCGCCGCGCGGCCGTAGAAGGCACGGCCGCCCAGTTCGATCTCGAACGCGGCCCGAACCGCATCAAGCGCCGGCGCGTCTTCGATGGCCCTGGCATCCAGCACGTCCAGGCCGCCGCCGCACAGCGGGCATCGGCCATAGGGGAACGCGAAGCCCTCGCTGACCTTGCTGCACGCCCGGCAGCGCCACTGCAGCGTCGCCGTTCCACAGCATATGTATTCCTCGTCGCCGTCCAGCGGACGACGGCATTTCGGGCACTGCATGGCGGATCTCCCTGTCAGGTTGCCGCCATCGCCTGCTCGGATGCTCGCTCCGGAGCGGCCGTCGGCGACGTGGCAGCGGTCTCATCAAGCGTGGTGGTGACCGGCCAAGCCCGTTCCGGGTCGGCCAGATACATTGCGATCGCCTTGGCGGCGCGCCGGCCGGCACCCATCGCCAGGATGACGGTGGCACCACCGGTGACGATGTCGCCGCCGGCAAAGACGCCCGGCACGTTGGTTGCCTGGGTGGCGTCGTCGGCGACGATGTAGCCCCAGCGGTTGACCCCGAGATCCGGCGCCGACCGGGTGACGATGGGATTGGCCTTGGTGCCAAGGGCGGAGATGACGGTGTCACAGTCGAGATCGAGGAACTCGCCGGTGGCCAGCGGCGTGCGTCGACCGCGGTCGTCCGGCTCGCCAAGCTCCATGCGCTCGACCTTGATGCCGCACACGTCGCCCGCCTCTGTCGTGTGGATCGCCACCGGCGAATGCAGGAAGAAGAACGCAACCCCCTCCTCCTTGGCGTGGCGCAGCTCTTCGATGCGGGCCGGTGCCTCCGCCTCGGAGCGGCGATAGACGCAGCGCACGTTGTCGGCGCCGATGCGCCGGGCCACGCGCAGGCAGTCCATGGCGGTGTTGCCGGCGCCGATGACGACGACGCTGCGGCCGACACCGAGGGGCGTGTCGACATGGGGGAAGCGGTCGCCGCCCATCAGGTTGACCCGGGTCAGGAACTCGTTGGCCGAAAACACCTGGCGGGCGGACTCGCCCGGGATGCCGAGGAACGACGGCGCGCCGGCGCCGGCGGCGATGAACACGGCGTCGAAGCCCAGGTCCTTGCGCAGCTGGTCGACGGTGTAGGTCTTGCCGACCACCTTGTTGGTGCGGAACTCGACGCCGAGATCCTTGAGCCGCTGCACCTCGCGCTCGATGATGTCGCGCGGCAGACGGAACGCCGGGATCCCGTAGCGCAAGACGCCCCCGATCACATGCAGGGCCTCGAACACGGTCACCGCCGCCCCCTGCCGGATGAGATCGCCCGCCGCCGCGAGGCCGGCCGGACCGGAACCGATGATGGCGACGCGCCCGCCCTTGCCATTGACCGCGGCCGGCACCGCGCGCGGCGGCCGCGCGGTGTCGCCGACGAAGCGTTCCAGCCGGCCGATCGCCACCGGCTCCATCTTGCGGGCGATCACGCACTGGCTCTCGCACTGGCTTTCCTGCGGACAGACGCGCCCGCAGATGGATGGAAACAGGTTGGATTCGTTGATGACGGCCAGCGCGCCATCGAGATCGCGGATCAGCAGGTGGCGGATGAACCTGGGAATATCGATCGAGACGGGGCAGCCGGCGATGCAGGTCGGCTTCTTACACTGGATGCAGCGCTCGGCCTCCTGCAACGCGAGGGTGAGGTCATAGCCGAGGTTGACCTCCTGAAAATTGGTGGCGCGCACCACCGGATCCCGTTCGGGCATCCCGGTCTGGGTGGGCGCCACCTGGGTCAGCTTCTTGTAGTTGCGCTTTTCCTCCTGGAAGAGCTGGGCCTCCAGGTTGCAGAGGTGTTCGTGTGCATGGCTGGCCGTCGCCTCCTCCGGCTTGAAGCGCGCCTGGCGGGCCGTGAGTTCCTGGAAGTCAACCGCGTGCGCATCGAAATCGGGGCCGTCGACACAGGCGAACCGCACCTCGCCGTCGACGGTGACGCGGCAGGACCCGCACATCCCCGTGCCATCAACCATGATCGCGTTCAAGGACACCGAGGTCTTGACGCCGAACGGGCGGGTGGTCTCGGCACACGCGCGCATCATCGGCAGCGGGCCGATGGCGACGACCAGGTCGGGCGATCCAGCGGTGAGCACATCGGTGAGCGCCGTCGTCACCAGCCCGGCGCGGCCGTAGCTGCCGTCATCGGTGCAGACGATCAGGTCGTCGCAGTACTCGGCAAAGCGATCCTCCCAGAACACCAGGTCGCGATTGCGAAAGCCGATGATGCCGGTGGTCCGGTTGCCCGCCCGCTTGAACGCGCGGAGCTGCGGAAAGATCGGCGCAACGCCCAGACCGCCTCCGACCAGGACCACATGGCCGACCCCGTTGACATGCTGCGGCATGCCGAGTGGTCCGACGAAGTCGAGGAACGTGTCGCCGGTGTCGTAGCCATCGCGCATCTCGCGCGTCGTCTTGCCGAGCGCCTGCACCACCATGGTGATGGAGCCGCGCGCGCGATCGTAGTCGGCGATCGTCAGGGGAATCCGCTCGCCGCCGTCGTGCAGGCGGATCATCACGAACTGTCCGGGCTGGGCCGCCTGCGCCACGTCCGGCGCGGCCACCTCCCAGAGGAAGGTCGTATCGGAAAATGCCTCGCGGCGAAGGATTGTATACATCGCTGGATGAAACCTCGTTCTGGCGTCCCGACGCGGCGGCTCGACCGCGGCGCGGCGACGTGGGCTCAAAGCCGGTCGCGGCGAGGCTCCGTCTCGCGGCGCGCCCGACCGAAGGATCAGCGGCGCGACTCGGGCGGGACCCCGAGGACGTCGCCAAGCGCGATGAAGGTCTGGGCCGGTTGCCGCGGCCGGCGCGGCGCATCCTGGAGGACCTTGAAGACGCGTTCGGTCAGCGGATCGGACACCACGAAGTCGTCGTAGGCGCGCTGCAGCACCCGCGCGAAGGCGCCGTGCAGCGCCGCGTCGTCCAGGGACTGCACGCCGCGATCCTGGAGGTAGTCGTGGGCGCGTTTCAGGATGTGCAGCCGACAGACGTCGACGACGTGCTGATCGTATGCAATCGCGAAGTGGTCGAGGAACTCTTCAGCCGTCTGCAGGCTTTCCAACGTTTCACGAAGCGGTGTCATCGCCATTCTCCCGCGACCGAGGACATTTCGGCATAGAGTTCGCGCAGGTCTTCGGTGGTCGGCGGCCGCTTGGTGGTGACGGCACGGCTGCGGATGCGCTGCAACACGGCGCCGGCGCGAACGGCATCGAGGGCGATGCCCATGCCCTCGAACACGTGCCGCACGGCGGCGACGCCGGAATGCTTGCCGAGCTGGATCCGGTGCCGGCACCCGAGATCCTCGGGATTCAGCGCCTGATAGGTGCGCGGATCCCGCAGCAGGCCATGGACATGGATTCCCGCTTCGTGGGTGAAGACCGCATCGCCGACGATGCTCTTGTTCACCGGCACGGGCCGTCCGGATGCCCCGGCGACCAGGGTCGAGATCGCCTTGAGGCGCTTGCGGTCGACGCCCGTGTCGATGGTGTAGAGTTCACTCAGACCGACCACCGCTTCTTCCAGCGGCGCGTTGCCGGCGCGTTCGCCGAGGCCGTTGACCGTGGTGTTGATGTGCGTCGCGCCGGCGCGGACCGCCGCCAGGGAATTGGCGGTCGCCAGCCCCAGATCGTCGTGGGCGTGGATTTCCAGCTCCAGCGCGGTGCGCGCCCTGAGCCAGGCGATGACGTCGAAGGTCCGGAAGGGGTCGAGCACCCCCAGCGTGTCGGCGAAACGGAAGCGATGCGCGCCGGCGGCCTCTGCGGTTTCGACCATCGCCAGCACCGCGTCGGCGGCAGCCCGCGAGGCATCCTCGCCGCCGACTGCGACGGCGAGCCCGCGGTCGCGGGCATAGGCGATGATCCGCGCGATTTCCGCCAGCGCCCACTGCCGGTCGCGCCCCAGCTTGCCGTGGAGCATGGCGTCGGAGACGGGCATGGAGACGTTGACGGCGCGCAGGCCGCAGGCGAGCGCCGCCTCGATGTCACCCTCCCGCGCCCGGCACCAGCCGACGAGGCGCACCGGCAGGCGCGCCGCGACGACGGCGCGGATGGAGGCCTGTTCGTCGGCGCCCATGGCCGGGATGCCGACCTCGATCTCCGGCACGCCGGCCTCGCTCAACGCCCGCGCGATCGCCACCTTCTCCGCCGCGGTGAAGGCAACGCCGGCGGTCTGCTCGCCGTCGCGGAGCGTGGTGTCGTGGATGACGGGGACGATGGCCGGCATCGGTCGCGGCCCTCAGGCGAACGCCGGCTGGAACGCGTTATCCAGCGGCATGCCGTCGTTCCAGTAGGGCGACATGGCCCGCAGCCGCTCGACGATCGGCGGCAGGACAGCGAGCACGTGGGCGATGTCCTCGGCGGTGGTTTCCCGTGACAGCGAGAAGCGAATGGCGCCGTGCGCCGCGGTGAACGGCACGCCCATCGCCTGCATGACGTGCGACGGCTCCAGCGATCCAGAAGTACACGCCGAACCCGACGAAGCGGCGACGCCGGCGCGGTTCAGGTGCAACAGGATCGCCTCGCCCTCGACGAACTCGAAGGCGATGTTGCTGGTGTTGGGCAGGCGATAGTTGGGATCGCCGGTGACGAAACAGCGCGGCACGGCGGCGAGAATGCCGCGCTCCAGGGTATCGCGGAGGGCGCGGACGCGCGTGTTCTCGTCGTTGATCGCCGCCATGGCCAGGGCGCAGGCGGCGCCGAGCGCGACGATCGCCGCGGTGTTTTCCGTGCCGGCGCGGCGCTCGCGCTCCTGGTGGCCGCCGCGCAGCAGCGGGCGGAAGCGCAGGCCGCGACGCACATACAGCGCACCGATGCCCTTCGGCGCGTGCAGCTTGTGGCCGGACAGCGACAGCATGTCGATGTCGGCCTGGGCGAGGTTGAGGGGGATCTTGCCCACCGCCTGCACCGCATCGGTGTGGAACGGAATGTCGAAGCGGTGCGCCAGCTTGGCCAAGAGTTCGACCGGGAACAGCGTTCCGGTCTCGTTATTCGCCCACATGATCGAGACGATGGCGACGTTCGGCGACAGCGCCCGGGCGTAGGCATCCACGTCCAGCCGTCCCTTGGCATCCACGGGAATGACGTGCACCGTGTAGCCTTCGTGGCGTTCCAGATGCCGGCAGAGGGACAACACCGCGGGGTGTTCCACCGCGCTGGTGACGATCTCGCGGCGATTCGGGCTGGTCTTCAGCGCCGACAGGATCGCCGTGTTGTCGGCCTCGGTGCCGCACGAGGTGAAGATCACCTCGTCCTCGTGGGCGGCCCCGAGCAGCGCCTGGACCTGACGGCGGGCCTCGCGGATGCGCACGCCGACCGTCTCGCCGAAACTGTGCATGGACGAGGGGTTGCCGAATTGCTCGCTGAAGAACGGCAGCATGGCGTCGACCACGCACGGATCGACGCGGGTCGTGGCATTGTTGTCAAGGTAGACGGCGCGCACGGGTCATCTCCTCAGGCGGGCTCAGGCCAGGCTGGCCATGGCGGTTTCGGGAACCACGCGCAGCGGACGGGCAAGGCTCGCCATCAGGTGCTCGCGCAGGCTGTGGATCGTCGCCGATGCCATTTCGCAGCGCACGCAGGCGCCCGACAGGCGAACCACGACGAGATCGCCGTCGACGTCGACCAACTCCACGTCGCCGCCGTCCCGCTGGAACAGCGGCCGCATGGCGTCGATGCTTCTCTGGATGGCCAGGATCTCCCGCACCGTCGCCGCCCCGGCGCCACCCGGCGCCGCGACACCGGCGGATTCTGGCGGCGACGTGCCGGCCCGGAACGCCGCCGCCGGCTCGAGCAGCCCATCGCCGACCATGCTGGCGTTGACGCTCTCGAGCATGCTTTCGATCTTTTCGCGACAGGCGCCGCACTGGCCGCCGGCCTTGGTGTAGGCGGCAACCATGGCGACGTCGGTCAGCCCGTTGCCTCGGATCGTCCGTTCGAGCAGACCGGCATCGACGGCGAAACAGCGGCAGACGAGCGCGCCGTCGTCATGGTGATCGGCCGGCGCGGCCTCGCCCCGATAATTGGCGATCGCCGCGCGCAGGGCTTCCGCGCCCATGACGGAGCAATGCATCTTTTCCACCGGCAGCCCGCCGAGGTAGTCGGCGATGTCCTGATTGCTGATGGCCAGCGCCTCGTCGGGCGTCCTGCCGATGATCATTTCCGTCAGGGCCGAGGACGAGGCGATGGCCGAGCCGCAGCCGAATGTCTGGAAGCTCGCGGCGGCGATGCGGCCGGTCGCGTCATCGACGCGCACCATCAGCCGCAGCGCGTCGCCGCAGCTGATGGAGCCGACCTCGCCGACGCCGTTGGCTCCCTCCAGCACGCCGATGTTGCGCGGGTTGAAGAAGTGGTCTTTGACTGTGGCGGTGTAGTCCCACATGGCGGCCTCCGGGTCAGCTCGCGAACGACTTGCCGCAGCTGCACACGTCGCGGGCCTTGGGATTGTCGAAGACGAAGCCGGAGCTCTCGAGCCCCTCGACGAAGTCGATCTGCAGGCCATCGACGATCGGCAGGCTGGCGGGATCGACGAACACCTTGACGTCGCCGAACTCGAAGATCCTGTCGTCGGCATTCGGGGCGGCCTCGAGGCCGAAGACATACCGCAGACCGGAGCAGCCGCCCTCGTTGACCATGATCCTGAGGCCCGTGACGCCCGTCGTCGCCTCATCGACGAGGCGATGCACGACGTCCTGCGCCTTTGCTGTCAATGCCACCATGGGGTCTTGCCTCCTCTCGATCGGCGATGTGACTACCAGGGGAGAAGCAAAAAGCGTGCCAGAATGCTAATAACTTGTTTTTGAAGGATTTTCAGTCAGGCCTGTGGGCCGAGGCGTCAGCCGACATGTTGGCTTTGTCGGACATCGGACAGCGCGGACCGCACAGCCGACAACGGCTCTCCGGCCTCCGGACCGAAGCAGATCGCGACGTCGGCGCAGACGCTGCAGTTCGGCGACTTGCAGATGGCGACGCCGTCCCGCGCACAGAGCTCGCGATAGAAGAACTTCTTCCACTTCATGTCGCGACTGTTGCGTCGCTTGAGCGCTCGGAAGTGCCGCTCCATCAGCCGGCTCAACTCGTCGCGGCTGAACAGGCCCAGATCCTGCCACAGGTGGTTGGCGGCGAGCGAGCGGCGGGCGATGATGGCGGCGAGCCAAGCCTCGCAGATGGTGCCCGCGGTGCGGTGGTCGAGCAGCAGGGCGCGCAGGTCCGGCTCTTCCAAGGCGTCGACGCCGGCGTCGATGCCGCGGGTGCGCGCCGGCAGGATGCGCCAGGCGGTCGGGAAGTACCAGCCGAGGACGGTTCCCAGGGCGCTCGGCGACAAACCGAGCGCCTCGGTCAGCGACCGGTCCTCTTCGCCCAGACCGGCGACGATGGCCGAGGCAAACACGTGGCGATCGAACGGATCGCCACGGCCGCCGTCCATCAAGCGCCGATGCAGCCCCTCGAGGCCGAGCACGACGACACGTCCGCCCGGTCAGGCGGCCGCGACCGCGGATGCGGCGATGTGGGTCTGCGCCTTGGTGCTGCAGACCTGGGCGCAGGCGCCGCAGCCGATGCACTTGCCCTTGGCAGCGATGGTCATGACCATGCGTTCGGCCTCGTCATCATCGGCCTCGACCAGTTCACCGTCTTCGGTCGCGCCCATCATCGCGAGCACGCCGCGGCCGCAGACCTTGAAGCAGCGGCCGCAGCCGATGCAGGTGACGGGATCGATGGCTTCGATGTACATGGGCTCCCAGGGTGTTCCGTCGCGGGAGACCGGCTGAAATTGGGTCATGGCGGGATCCTTTTCATCAAGACGTGGTGCGGGCGACATCGGCGAACCGCTCGATCAGGCCGGCGATGTCAGTGACCATGCGATCGCCGGCCGCCTGCAACGCCGCCACCGACTCGAAGCCGAACCGGTGAACGTCACGAAGGGGCCGATCGAGAACAACGAGACGGCCGGCCGTCAGAACGACACGGCCAAAGCCTTCATTGGACACCTTGGACAGGCTGATGACGTCGACGCCGGTGTGCCGCGTCGCGGCAAGGCCAACGGCGTTGTAGAACACCTCGACGCGCCACACGGCGCGATCATCCGGCGAACCCAGCACCTCGGTGGAGCGGCGCTGCTCGGGGGTCCGCACGAAGGTCGCCAACAGCGCATCGTCGGGGGTGCGCGCCCAGACACCGTAGGGATCATGCGCCCGCATCAGCGTGACGAGCGCGCGCGTGAACCCCACGTCGGGCGCCGCCGCGGCGGCGTCGGCCGGCAGCGCGGGCGTCGGCGCCGGCATCAGACCGCCCCGCCCGGGGCGTCGTCGTCGAGGAACGACGGCGGCGTGCCGCCGTCGCGATTCAGCGCCTTGCGGAGCCACGGCGGCGGCGTGCCGTTGAGCATCGTCTGCACCCGTTCGAGCACCTGCGCGATGGGTTCCGGCTTCGGCAGCTTGATCGGATGGACGCGCCGGTTCACCACTTTGGCGGCGGCCGGCCCGCCGATCGCCAGCACGAACAGCAACGTGCACCCCTCGAGGGCTTCGACGCGCGGCGTGATCCGATCCTCGTCCGGTTCGGCATGCACGCCATCCTCGCCGCTGGTGACGTCGAAGCGGATCGCCTCGAGGAAGCGGTGGCCGTCCGGGCCGACGTCGTAGATGGCGAGGTTCTTGGCGCCGGCGAAATGGGCGTCCGCGGTTCTGAGATCCTGGGTGGCAAAGGCGATCCGCATGCTGGCTCCTTCCGCCGCGGGACTCGGCGAGCCGCCCGACGGCGCTTCAGTGGGGACGACGCGCAGTCTACGCATCGACGTGGCTTTCATGATTGACCTCCCGGTCGCGGCGTTCGCAGGGCAGATGATCGGTCTCGCCATCCATCAACAGGTTGCCGATCTCGAACAGGAGCTCGCGCGTGCCGCGATAGCCCACGGTCAAGCGATGGCCGGCGCCCAGCCGGTCGAACTCCGGGAAGCCCCAGCGGTAGAAGGTCGCCCCGAGGCGCTGGGCCAGCTCACGGCCGTGGGCGTTGGTCACCACCAGATCGCAGCCGCTTGCGGCCGCCGCCTGCTCCAGGTCGTCGAGGTCGCCGACGACGACGGTCTCGATCGGCACCCGGCCGGCCGCGGGCGTCGCGCGCGTGGTGACGGCGGCGACGAGCTGGCAGTCCATGTCCGCGAGCAGCGTGCAGGCCGCTTCGAGCAGGTCCGGGTCGCCCGCCACCGCGACCCGCCGGCCGGTAAAGAAGAAATGCGAATCCAGCATGGCATCCACCAGCCGGCTGCGCTCGCGGCGCAGCCGCATCGGCGCCGCCTGGCCGCTGACCTCGGCGAGGACCGACACGAAGGCATCGAACGCCTCCAGCCCGGTGAGCCGCTCGAAGACGCGGCAGGGCACCCCGGTCCGGCGTTCGAGCAGGGCCGCGGCCGCGCGCATCTGTTCGCCCACCGCCAGGGTCAGCACCGACGCCCCCATGGTGCGAATGGCGGCGCGATCGGTGCCGCCGAGGGAGGTCGGCACGTGGTCATCGGGAATATGGCCGTCGAGCGAGGCGGACAGGTCCGGCAGCACCACTGCCGACAGGCCGAAGCACTCGATCACGTCCTTCAGCAGCTCGACATCGGCGGGGGTCAGGTGGCTCCCAGTCAATAGGTTGACCCGCCGGTCGATGCGCGGCCGCCGGCCGGGCTCGACCAGGGCGTCGATGACCGCCTCCACCGCGGCACTCCATCCGGCTTCCAGACCGCCGGCGAAATCGGGCGTCACCGCGTGAATGACCGACAGGTCTGACCATTCCGGATGGGCGGGCAGGATCCGCCTGAGGTCGCCCGCCAGGTCCTCGTCGCGGGTTTCCGTCAGCGCCGTGGTGCACAAGCCGATGATCCGCGGCCGGGCGCGTTCGTGCAGCGTGCCGATCGCCTGCTCGACGTTGTCGACGCCGCCGAGGATGGCGTTGAGCTCGCTCATCGCCGTCGTCTGCAGCGGGATCGCCTCGCGGAAATGCCGCACCATCAGGACGAGGGCGAAGGCGGTGCACCCCTGGCCGCCGTGCAGCAGCGGCAGGCAGCCGTCGAGACCGAGGAAGGCGAGCGCGCTGCCGAGGGCGGGGCTGACCTTCAGCGGATTGACGCTGCACGCCTTGCTGCTGTGAGTGATCGCGCTCATCGTTCTGGTCCGTCCCAGGGCGCGGGCCGCCGCACCTGCCGCCAGACCGGATGATGGATGGTCGCGTCGAGCCGCCGGGCGAGTTCGACCATCCCGTCATAGCCGGCGTAGGCGTGATGGCGTTCCTGGTTGATGTCGAGCCACGGCGTGAAGGTCTTCAGCGCCACGAACTGGGTGCGCCCGCCGGAGAGCAGGATGTCTGCCTCGCCGCGCTTCAGCATGCCGTAGAGCTCGCGCGCCGGGATCTGGCCGAAGGTCCGGGCGTCCTCGCCCATCAGCTCCTTGATGCGCTGCTTGTCGTCTTCGGTCGACTTGCGCACCGACGTGCCGACGACCGTCATCCCCAGCTCCTGCAAGGCCGAGATCATCGACCAGGACTTGACGCCGCCGGTGTAGAGCAGCACCCGCTTGCCGGCCAGGCGAGCGCGGTGCGGGGCGATGCGTATCTCGGCACGGCTCTCCTCCTCGGCAATCAGCGCCTCGGTGCGCTCGGCAAGATCGGCGGGCGCGCCCTGGTCGACCAGCATCCGGGCGACCTGCCGAAGCGCGCTGGAGGTCTCGCCGATGCCGTAGAACGAGCCCTCGAAATAGGGAATGCCGTAACGCTCACGCATCGCCCGCGCGAAGGCGACCATGGCCTGCGAGCAGACGACCATGTTGAGGCGCGCCCGGTGGGCGCAGGCGACTTCGTGGTAGCGGGCGTCGCCGGTGATGGACGCCAGGACGCGGACGCCGAGGCGTTCGAACAGCGGCAGCACCTGCCACAGTTCGCCGGCGACGTTGTATTCACCGATGATGTTGATGTCCGTCGGGGTCGTCCGTGCCGGCTCGCGGGTGCCGACCACGTGCTCCATCAGGGTCTGCCCGGCGAGCTTGTTGCCGAGGCTTTTCGAGCCCGCGAAGCCGGGGGCGTTGACGGGAATGACCGGCAGGCCGAGCCGCTCCTCGGCCGCGGCGCAGACCGCCTCGACGTCGTCACCGATCAGCGCCGGGACACAGGTGACATAGACGAAGATCGCCGCCGGACGCCGGTTCTCGGCAATCTCCTTGATCGCCCGGTAGAGCCGCTTCTCGCCGCCCTGGATGATGTCCAGTTCCGTGAGATCGGTGGTGAAGCCGCTGCGATACAGGGTGGGGCCGCTGGACAGGGTGTGCCGGCTGTCCCAGCTGTTGCCCTCGCAGGCGATCGGACCGTGCACCAGATGGGCGGCGTCGGTGATCGGCTGCAGCGCGATCTTGGCCCCGTCGAAGGCGCAGCCCCCCGCCGCCGCGCCGGGCTTCAATGCGCTGGCGCAGCCCTTGCGGCGATCGCCGTCCGACTTGTCGCGATTGGTCGCGCAGTCCGGTTCGTCGAACGCCTGGGCAATGCGTCGCTTCAGCATGTCGCACTCCTTCGGCCGACCGGGCGGCGGCAAACGGCGCCGCCGCCCCGAGGTCCTGTCCGTGGTTCGATGCCGACGGATGCGTCCCGCCGGTTGGCTGGGTCGAACCACCAGACCAGTTGCTTGGTGGATCGGATCTGACGCTTGGACCGCAAGCGTCAGATCCGATCCGTTAACGCGTGAGGTCGAAGCTGATGCCGTCCACTCCCGGCCCGTCGGTGTCATCATCGAGGCGATCGAGGATCCCATCGAGAATGCGAACCAGCACCGTGAGGCCGCCCATGTAGCCCCAGGTCGGGAACCGGTGGTGATGATGGCGATCGAAGATCGGGAAGCCGATGCGGATCAGCGGCGTTCCCGTGTCCCGCTCCAGGTACTTGCCGTAACTGCTGCCGATCAGGAAATCGGCGGGCGCGGTGTGCAGGAGCGAGCGCATGTGCCACAGATCGGCACCCGGCCAGACCTCGCATTTGCGCCCATAGGGCGAACTGTCGAGCAGCGCCTGCATCTGCTTCGCCCAGGGCTTGGTGCCGTTGGTGGCCAGGGCGTGGCGTGGCTCCGCGCCCATCTCCATCAGGAAGCGGCACATGCTGTAGACGAAGTCCGGATCGCCGAATACGGCGAAACTGCGGCCGTGCACGACGGTCATGGAATCCGCCAGGGCGTCGACCAGTCGGCCACGCTCCAGCAACAGATCGTCCGGGATCGGCTTGCCCGACAGCGCCGAAAGCGCACTCAGGAGTTCGTCCGTCCCCTGCACACCCATCGGGTAGTGGAAACTCGCCGTCTCCTGCCCTTTCTCCTTGGCCATCACCAGCGATTTCTTGGTGCAATACTCCTGCATCGAAATCGTCGCCTTGGCGTTGATGGCGTTCTCAACCTGGTCCAGCGTTGTGCCGCCGTCGTACATGCGGAACTCGCCGTCGCTCGGCGTGTCATAGACGTCGGACGGGTCCGACAGGATCGTGTAGTCGATCTCCATCAGATCGAGAATCCGTTTGAGTTCGCGGTTGTTGCCGACGCAGTAGCCGTCGAAGCCGGGGATGATGTTGATGGACTCGCCCGGTGTCGCGTCCTTGCCCTCCCAGAAGTAGGAGAGGATCCCGGCCAGCATGTTGTCGTAGCCGTTGACGTGGCTGCCCTGGAATGCCGGCGTGTGGGCGAACGGCACGGGGAAGCCCTCGGGGACCGAGCCCTTCTCCCGGGCGTTGCCGACGAAGGCGTGCAGGTCATCGCCGATCACCTCCGCCATGCACGTGGTCGAGATGGCGATCATCTTCGGCTTGTAGAGCGCATGCGCGTTGGCCAAGCCCTCGATGAGGTTGTTGAGGCCGCCGAAGACCGCCGCATCCTCCGTCATCGACGACGACACGGCCGACGCGGGCTCCTTGAAGTGGCGCGACAGATGCGAGCGATAGTAGGCGACGCAACCCTGCGAGCCGTGCACGAAGGACAGCGTGCCCTCGAAGCCGCTGGCGCAGAACACGGCGCCGAGCGGCTGACAGGCCTTCGCCGGATTGACGGTCAGGCTTTTGCGGGCGAAATTCTTTTCCCGATACTCTTCGGACTTCGTCCACTCGCTGACCTCCTGCACCCGGTCGTCGGGGTGCGGGCATTCGAACGACTCCCGCTTGTTGCGCAGCATCTCCTGATATTCGGGCTCGCGAAACAGCGTGGCGTGATCGCGGATCTTCTCAACGTTCTGGGGCATGCCCAATCTCCTCGAAGCGCGGGTTGGCACGGACGGGGAAGCGGCCTCAGCCCCGTGCCCACGGTGCCTTGAACAGTCCCCACACAGGGTTGTTGACGGCCATGTCCATGTCGCGAGCGAAGATCGCGAAGCCGTCGTAGCCGTGATAGGGGCCCGAATAATCCCAGGAATGAACCTGCCGGAACGGCACGCCCATCTTCTGGATCGGGTACTTTTCCTTGATGCCGGAGCCGACGAGATCCGGGCGGATCTGTTCGATGAATTTCTCCAGCTCGTAACTGGTCGCGTCATCGAAGATCAGGGTGCCGTCCTTCACGTGCGACATCGTCCTCTGGTAGTCGTCCTTGTGGGCGAACTCGTAGCCGGCACCGACGATCTCCATGCCCAGGTCCTCGTAGGCGCTGACCATGTGGCGCGGCCGCAGCCCGCCGACATAGAGCATCACCTTCTTGCCTTCGAGGCGGGGACGATAGGTCTCGATCACCTGGTCCGCCATCGGCCGATACTTGGCGATCACCGCCTCGGCCTTCGCCTTGATATCGTCGTCGAAGAAGTCGGCGATCGCGCGGACCGACCTCTCGATCTTCGACGGACCGAAGAAATTGAACTCGAACCAGGGCGTTCCGTAGTGCTCTTCCATGTGCCGCGAGATGTAGTTCATCGAGCGGTAGCAATGGATCAGGTTGAGCTTGCCCTTGGGCGCCTGTTCGAGTTCCGAGAGCGTGCAGTCGCCCGTCCACTGGGCGATCACCCGCAGGCCCATTTCTTCCAGGATCTTGCGGGACGCCCAGGCATCGCCGCCGATGTTGTAATCGCCGATGATGGCGACGTCATAGGGGCCGGGCTCGAAGGCCGATGCGGCACCGGGGCGGTCCATCACCCAGTCGCGGATCGTATCGTTGGCGATGTGATGGCCGAGGGACTGCGAGACGCCGCGGAAACCCTCGCAGCGCACCGGGATCACCGGCTTGCCGATGTCCTTGGACTTGTCGCGGGCGACGGCCTCGATGTCATCGCCGATCAGCCCCACCGGGCACTCGGACTGGACACTGACGCCCTTGGCCAGCGGGAACAGCGTGTCGATCTCGTCGATCATCTCCCGCAGCTTCTTGTCGCCGCCGAAGACGATGTCCCGTTCCTGAAAATCCGACGTGAACTGCATCGTCCCGAACGTGTCGATGCCGGTCTCGCCGACGTAGTAGTTGCGACGCTGCGACCACGAATACTGGCCGCAGCCGACGGGACCGTGCGAGATGTGGACCATGTCCTTGACCGGCCCCCAGACCACGCCCTTCGATCCGGCGTAGGCGCAGCCGCGCACGGTCATGACGCCGGGTGCCGACTTGATGTTGGACTTGACGCCACAGTCGGACTCGCCCTCGGTGGCGACGCCGATGTGCTTGGCGCGCCGCTTGCGCAGCTTGTCCGGATAGGAGTCCAGCACGTCGGCGATCACCTGTGCGTGGAAATCCCGGTCGTTGGAATAGTCGAGGCTCATTTTGCCCTCCTGCGCCAGGGTGGTCGGGTCCGGCCGTTGCGGTTCGCGCTCGGACGGGCCCGGCCACCGGGCACCCATGGTGTGCTGTCGATGCGCGTCAGGCCGAAGCCAACTGCGCGGCCTTTGCCGCGGCTTCCTTGGCTTCCAGCTCCGCGATCATCTGCTCGTCCGACTTGAGGATGCCGAACTCCATCAGCATGTCCTCGAGCTCTTCCATGGTGATCGGGGTCGGGATGACGCCCTTGCCCTTGTTCTCGTGGATCGCCTTGGCGAGCTTCCGGTACTCGTCGGCCTGCTTCGACTCCGGGGCGTACTCGATGACGGTCATGCGCCGAAGCTCAGCGTGCTGGACGATGTTGTCGCGTGGTACGAAGTGGATCAGCTTGGTGCCGAGCTTCGCCGCCATCGCTTCGGCCAGTTCCAGCTCCAGGTCGGTCTGGCGTGAGTTGCAGATCAGGCCGCCGAGGCGGACGCCGCCGGTGTTGGCGTACTTGAGAACGCCGCGCGAAATGTTGTTGGCGGCATAGAGCGCCATCATCTCGCCCGACATGATGATGTAGATTTCCTGCGCCTTGTTCTCGCGGATCGGCATGGCGAAGCCGCCGCAGACCACGTCACCGAGAACGTCGTAGACGATGTAGTCCATGCCTTCGTAGGCGCCGTTCTCTTCCAGGAAATTGATGGAGGTGATGACGCCGCGACCGGCGCAGCCGACGCCTGGCTCGGGGCCACCCGACTCGACGCAGCGGACGCCGCCATAGCCGACGCGGACCACGTCGTCCAACTCCAGGTCCTCGACGGACCCCATTTCCGCCGCCATGTGCAGCACCGTCTTCTGTGCCTTGGCGTTGAGGATGAGGCGCGTC
The DNA here is from genome assembly GCA_964495295.1 of uncultured Rhodospirillaceae bacterium. Classification (GTDB taxonomy): domain Bacteria; phylum Pseudomonadota; class Alphaproteobacteria; order Rhodospirillales; family Defluviicoccaceae; genus CAZBWP01. The sequence continues at coordinate 16,346 of CAZBWP010000007.1, forward strand.
GAGTCGGCCTTGGGATCGCAGCCGACGATCAGAACCTTCTGATTCAGCTCGACCAGGGCCGCGATGGTGTTCTGAGACGTCGTCGACTTGCCGATGCCTCCCTTGCCGTAAAACGCAATCTGACGGAGACCGCTCATCATGTGCTCCTTTCCATAAGGCATATCGCTGAGCTTGGGTCGCTCTACGAACCTCCAATGCAATGCCTGTGCCAAGCCGGCGGCCCGCCGGAAGCGGAGCATCAAAGTCATTCAATATCAGTGAGTTGGAGATCCAGGTCCGTGACCGGCACGCGGCTCCGCGGCTCTGTTGCGAACCGGACAAACTGCGACAAAGTGTTCGAGGTGGCACAGCCGCGACCGCTCGTCCGCGACGGCAACGCGCGCGTCTTCAACCTTTTGGCAATCTGGCACGGACCTTGCTTGACTCTCGGTGACCATGACGACACCGCTCCCCCACGCCGCTGCGCCCGCGCCACCCGAAGACACCTGGCCGCGCGGTCACAGCACCAATTTCGTCGGTGTGCCGACCGGCCTTCTGGCGAGCGATGCGTTCAACCAGAGCGGCCGACCCTTGCGTCTGGCCGGCGTGCGGGAAACCAACCACGGCCTGTTCGCCATGCTGACACACGCACCGAACGCCACCGAGGCCGCGGGCATCTTCACGGCCTACATGGAGGTGGTGTTTGGCCTGCACCCCGAGCAGCGCGGCCCCTCGCGTGGCGCGGATGACGGACGGCGGCGTTACCGGTCCAGCTACGTCCGGCTGCTCCGCGGCTGGAGCTTCGACAGCAATGGCCCCGAAGCCGCCGTGCT
>CAZBWP010000007.1:17257-25606 GCA_964495295.1 uncultured Rhodospirillaceae bacterium
TCCGGCTGCTCCGCGGCTGGAGCTTCGACAGCAATGGCCCCGAAGCCGCCGTGCTCAAGGGATGGGTGGAAAGCCGGTTCGGCCTCTTTCCCACCTATCACAAGGAGCCGATCAAACGGTTCGCCTCGGCTGCCTGGTCGCACTACATCGAGGAAAAGATGGGCAGTCGATTTCACAACAACGCGATTTTCAGCCAGCTCGACCTGATCTATGAGTTCGCGCAGTGGGTCCTGGAGCGTTTCCGGCCGGAGGTGAGAACGCTCCGTCTGTTTCGCGGCGTCAACGACTTCGCTGAGCATCCCATCGTCGCGCGCATCGACCGACGGACCGTTGTCCTGCGCATGAACAATCTCATGTCGTTCACCAGCCAGCGTGACGTCGCGAGCTGCTTCGGCGACACGATCCTGGAAGCCGCCGTCCCGGCGGCCAAGGTTTTTTTCTACAACGATCTGCTCCAAGACCACGCGCTGAAGGGCGAAAGCGAGGTCCTTGTCATTGGCGGCGACTATCGGGTTCAAGCAGTTTATTTGTAACGAAGGTGGCACTGTGAAGGCTGTGAAGGATCGCGAGGGCCGCCACGACCGGGCCCTTGGCGCCTACCTGGGTTTTGCCGTCGGCGATGCGCTCGGCGCGACCGTCGAGTTCCTGACGCCCGGCGAGATCAACGCGAAATACGGCAAGCACTGCCGGATCGTCGGCGGCGGCTGGCTCAACTTGCGCCCTGGCCAGGTGACGGACGATACGGAGATGACGATCTGCGTCGGCCGATCCATCATCGACCGGGGCGACTGGGACGCCCGAGCCGCATGCGACGCCTTTGCCGCCTGGCTCAGGGGCGTTCCGCCGGACGTGGGGAACACATGCCGACGCGGCATTCGCCGCTACATCCTGGACGGCACGGTCGCAACCCCGCCGAACGATGGCGACGCCGGCAACGGTGCGTGCATGCGCAATCTGCCCGTCGCACTGGCCACGCTCGACGACGACGTCGCGTTTCGCCGGTGGACGCTCGAACAGTGTCACATCACCCACAATCACCCACTGTCCGACGCGGCAACGCTGACTCTCGGCCGCATGGTGCAGCGGCTGGTGAACGGTGGTGGCGTCAGTGAATGCCGCGCCGAGGCGCAGGCGCTTGTCGCGGCCCATCCGGAGTTCCGCTTCGAACGCTTCAACGGACACTGTTCCGCCTACATCGTCGATACCGTCCGGACGGTGCTGCACGTCTATTTCCTGACGGACTCCGTGCGCACCTGCGTGATCGAAACGGTCAACATCGGCGGTGACGCAGATACCGCCGGCGCCCTCGCCGGCATGCTCGCGGGCGCGACCTATGGGGCGCAGTCGATCCCGAAGGCTTGGCTGGATGCGCTCGATCGTGGGGTCAAGGACGAGATCGGGCGTCAGGTCGCCGACCTTCTGGCGATCGCCGACCGACGCCCGGCGTCGCCGGCCGCGCCGGCGCGCTCACCCTGAGCGATCGCCGCTCAGGCGTCGCGCGTCGACCGTGATCGGCAATCGGGTGGCGGCGTCCATCGCCGGAAGGTCAAGCCGCCAGCCGTTCGACAACTCGATCCAGCCGCCCCACAGGTCCGGGTGTTCCCGGGCGACCACCGGCTCTTCCAGGTCCTTCTTCGCAACGTACGCTGAAAAGCCTTCGCCGCTGCGGCTGATGGTGACTTTCATCTACTCCTCCAGGGCATCTAATCCTCCAAGGGCTCGATCTCGTGGCGGCGCATGCCGACGAAGCGGCCGCGGGTGATGAAATCGACCGTGTAGACGTAGTAGCGTTGCAGGTGCTCGCCGATGTTCGCGACATAGCCGACGTCGCCCGCCTCGACGATGATTTCGCCCGTCTTCACGCCGGGCATGGTCCCATCGTTGCGAATCGCTGTCCGGGACCGGACTTTCTGGCCGGTCTCGAACGCGGGCGGATCATAGATCTCCATGGGCTGGACGTCGTTCATGGGGCGTGTTCCACCGGATCGCTCCCGAGCCGGGCCGACCGCCGGATCAGACCCGGACGATGCAGTCGGCCGGGCACGCCGCGACACACTGCGGAGCGTCGAACAGGCCTTCGCATTCGGTGCACTTGGCGGCGTCGATGATGTAGGCGTCACCCTTCATCCGGGGCGCGCCGTTGGGGCAGTCGAATTCACAGGACCCGCAGACGGTGCATTCGCTCGCCTTGATCGCGTAAGCCATGACGTGTCGTCCTTTCGCTGGTTGTCGTCGGGGGATGCGTCAGGCCGATGCGGCCAGCGCGGGGGATGCCGCCACGTCTTCGAGGAAGGCCGCGGCGACGGACGGTTCGATGTACTCGTGGGCGAAGCGGTCGGAGACGCGGATGCCGGCCGCGGCGAGGCGCTCGCTCGGACAGGCGCCGATGCGGGCGCACAGCACCAAGTCGATGCCGTCGAGCGCGGCGATGGTATGCTCGAGGATGTCGTCGTCGCCCGCACCCCCGGTGCAGTAGTGGTCGACCCGGCGGGTGCCAACGAGCCGCACGCCGGAGCCGTCCACCTCGAACACCTGGAACTCGCGGGCGTGACCGAAGTGCTGGTTGATCCGCCCGCTGCCCTTGGTGCAAACGGCAACCAGCCGGCGGACCGCGCCGTCGATGCCGGCGAGGTCGGACACCGCCGCCGCATGGGCGGAACTGCGGTGCGCGCGTTCCCGCTGGATCACCGCCCGATAGGCGCGCCGGCCCTCGACGTCGACCTCGGCGTTCTCCGGCAGGGCATCCAGCGAGAACTCCCGGCCCCGGTCCTCGCCGAGCAGGCCGACGGCATCCGCGCGGCACTGCCGGCAGTGCTTCATCAGGCGCCCGTCGCCGCCGATCCGATCCTGCAGGCCCTTGAGCTCACCCGGCGTCGGCCCGCGCTGGCCGGTCAGGCCGAAGTGCGTGCCGTGTTCGGGCGCCGAGATCAGCGGCATGATGTTGTGCAGGAAGGCGCCCCGGCGCTTGACCTCGGCATTGACCACCGGCAGGTGGTCGTCGTTGATGCCGGGAATCATCACCGAATTGACCTTCACCAGGACTCCCGCGGCGACCAGGGCGTCGAGACCCGCCCACTGCCGCTCAAGCAACAGCTCGGCCGCGGGGCGGCCGGTGAGCCGCTTGCCGCCCCACGCCACCCAGGCATAGATCCGCTCGGCAACCTCCGGATCGATCGCATTGATGGTGATCGTCACGTGATCGATGCCGTGTGCCCGGATCGTCTCGACGTGGTCCGGCAAAGCGAGCCCGTTGGTCGACAGACACAGCCGGACATCCGGAAGGACCTCGGCGACCCGCGCGCACGTCTCGAAGGTGCGCCGCGCGTCGGCCAAGGCATCGCCGGGGCCGGCAATGCCCACCACCGACAACTGGGGAAGCTGGGCCGCGACCGCCGCCACCTTGCGGGCCGCCTGTTCCGGCGTCAGCCGCTCGCTGACCACGCCCGGGCGGCTCTCGTTGGCGCAGTCGTACTTGCGATGACAATAGTTGCACTGGATGTTGCACGCCGGCGCGACGGCAACGTGCATCCGCGCGAAGAAATGGTGTGCGTCTTCGCTGTAGCAGGGATGATCCTCGACCTTTTCGCGAATGTGGTCGGGAAGCGGCGGGGTTTTGTCGCCGGAACCGCAGGGGCCGGCCGAACAGGCCGATCCCGCTGCCCGCCGGGTGCCGGCGGTCACGCCCGGCCGCGTCAGAATCTCGCTGAGGGTGACGATGGTGCTCACGTCGGGATCCTCCACTGGGGCGGTCGCTGTGCCGGTCAATGGGACGTCCGCCCTGGCCTGCTCGGGGATTACCAAGCAAATACCATGCCAGAGTCTAAACGCATTGATTTGTTTGAGTTTTTTCTTGACCGCGCGGGGAGTGTCGGGTGTCGGCCTCCCGACAGTTTGTCCGACTCCCGACACCCCGGAGGGGCACGGCGGCGAGGAGCCGCGGGACCGATGCCGTCCTACAGCCGCTTGATCGTCACGTTGTGCTTGCGCAGCGCGTAGCCGATCTGCCGTGGCGTGATGCCGAGCATGCGGGCGGCCTTGGCCTGGACCCAGCCCGCCTTCTCCATCACCCGGATCAAGCGTTCGCGCTGGGGCAGGGCCTCCAGATCCTGAATATCGTCGATGTGCTGCCAGTCGGGCTCACCGTTCGTCCCCGGTGGTGGCGGCGCCAGGTCTTCATCGTCCCGTCCGAAGGCGAGCTGGGGGATTATGGTGGCACAGTGGCAGAAGCTGCTCTGGCACGGCAGGTTGACATCATCGATCACGTTGCCGCGGGTCATCGTCGCCGCCCGATACACGCAGTTTTCCAACTCGCGAACGTTGCCCGGATAATTGCAGGACGTGATCGTCCGCATGGCGTTATCGGAAAACGTCAGTGAGCGCTCGTTCTCGCGGTTGAAGGCGTCGAGAAAATGCCGGGCAAGTGCCGGAATATCCTTCCGCCGCTCGCGCAGGGCGGGGAGGAACACCGGGACGACGTTGATCCGATAGTAGAGGTCGGCGCGGAATTCGCCCGCGGCGACCGCTTCCTCCAGGTTTCGGTTGGTGGCGCAAACGATGCGCACGTCGACCCGGATGGTCTCGCTGCCGCCGATCCGCTCGAACTCCCGTTCCTGCAGGACCCTGAGCAGCTTCGTCTGAAACGACGCCGAGACATCGCCGATCTCGTCGAGGAACAAGGTGCCGCCGTTGGCGAGTTCGAAGCGGCCACGGCGCTGCTGCGTGGCGCCGGTGAACGCACCCTTTTCGTGGCCGAACAGCTCCGACTCCAACAGGGTGTCCGGCAGCGCCGCGCAGTTGACCTTGACGAACGGTCCGTCCCGGCGCGGGCTGAGGACGTGCACGGCCCGAGCGATCAGTTCCTTGCCGGTTCCACTTTCGCCCCGGATCACCACCGTCGAGCGGGTCGGCGCAACAAGATGCACCTGGGCGAAGACTTGCTGCATCGGCTGGCTCGCACCGATGATGCCATCCACCACATAGACTTCCCGGCTGCCCGCCGGCCGGTACGAGCGGGTGATGCCACTGTCGTCGAGGCCGCCCGGCGCGGGCAGCGTCTCGATCGTCTGGAGGTCGTGCAGCCGCACCGTCTGCGCGATCAGATTGGCGACCATGGTGAGAAAGCGGATGTCGTCGGCGACCTTCACCGCCGTCGCTCCGTTGCGCACGCGGGCGACCGCCAGGCACCCGAACGGCTTGCCGAAGGTCTTGATCGGGACCGCGATGAACGATACCGACTCGTCCTCGAGGACATTGGGAACGCGCACATAGGCGGCGAGCAGCGGGTCGTCGGTCACGCTCTCGGTGACGAACGGTGCCTGTCCGGCCATGATCCGATGGGCGATCTCCCGCGGCATGTCCGCTGCGCCGCCGTTCACGGCACTCGCCGACAGGCCGGCCGCGGCGACCACCTTCAGGTCGCCGTCGCTGTCGGCGATGGCGACGATGCCGCGGCGCATCTCCATGTACGAGGCCATGAGGTTCAGCACCGATCGGAGACGCCCCTGCAAATCGAGGGACGACGTCAGGATCTTGCTGATTTCGTAGACGCTGACGAGGGACAGCGACGCCTTGTTGTCAGCAATGAAGTTCATCGACCACACATCTCCTTCGCGCAATTTGGTCGGTTAGGAGTGTTGCGGCAGGTGTCGGATCGCTTTCGGTCGTGGCCGCGTGCTCGGCAGCGTGCCCATCTGGCGCACGCGACCGGTTCAGAGTGATGCGAGGCAACCGACGCTCCGCGCCAGTAACCTCGAACACCTGCTCGTCGCCCGTCCCGTTGCCCGTCTCATCACCGGGCGAGGGGGCTTGCTCTGGTCTGCGATCAGGCTCGACAATTGCCGAAGGCTCCCGTGCCGTCGTGGCCGCGATGTTCCCTGAATGCTTCCCCCGAACCCCCCATTCACGGTGAGAGGTAAGCAATTTTCATGCCATGAGCAAGTTCGGATGTTCTCCAGGAATTACAACGTGTTCCTGGAAACGGCGCCGAACGGATAACAACGCACCTGATCGCTTGGTGGGCACTTGCACAATATCTGCGACAGTGCCTCGCGCCGCCGACCCGGCATTCATGCCGCGACGGGCGAGACGAACGCGTCGGGCTTGACGGTCAGGATCGAACGGTCGAGGTGCCCGAGCACGCTTTCGGCGGTATTCCCGATCAGCAGGCCCGGAATGCCGGTGCGCGCCATCGACGCCATCACCACGACCTCGATTCGGTGACGCTTGGCCACGTCGGCAATCACGCTTTCCGGCAACCCTTTGACGAAGTGAACGCTCAGCCCAGGGCAGATCCGGCGGAACGGCTCGACCAGCGCGTCGAGGCGCTCGCGGTGCCTGATCTCGATTTCCTGGATGTAGCTGCTCGCTTCGCTCTCCGAGACGCGGAGAAACGAGGAGCGCCGAATCATGTCCTCGAACGGCACCTGCCACGCGTGAACGATGTGCAGCGGTGCCACGTCCAGGTTCGCCAAGGAACTGGCCAAGTCCAGGATCTTGCGATTGACGGCGTGTTCCTCCGCATCGGTGCCACCGGGATCGACGGCTGCCAGGATGCCGCGACGCCCCGGGTCCGGCCGTGGGTCGAGGATCCAGACCGGACACGGGCACTTGCGGAGAAGGTGCAGTGCCGTCGAGCCGAACAGCCCAGGCGAAGCGGGCCCACGCCCCCGCGCCGTTTTCACGACCAAGTCGTACTTGCAGATCATCACCGCGCGGATGATCTCCAAAAACGGTCGGCCGATCAGGACCCTGGCGCTGACGCCCACACCACGCTCGCGGGCTGGCTGGCCTGCCGCATCGAGCCGGCGGCTCAATGAGTCGATGGTTTCAGTCTGCAGGGGGATCAGATACTCCGGCATCTCGGTGGCTTCGAGCAGGGCTACGATGGTCAGGCGCGCCCCGTTCGCGGCGGCGAGGTCGCCGGCGCGGCGGATGGCCGGGTCGTCGGCATCGAGACGCTCCGGGATCACGAGGATGTTTCTGAACCGTTTCATCGCTGCACCGGTTCCCACCGGCAGTGCCAATCGCGGACGCGGCCGGCCTCTGCCGGCGCCGCCGGCAGCGAGCGGCTCCTCGACCCGACCGTCGCAATAGTCTGCCGCCGGAAGAGGACCATCCGTCAGCGCTCCGCGGCTACGCCGCAACCGGGCGCGGTCGGTGGTCGGCCATGCCGTGCTCCAAGGCCGCCAGTCCGCTCAGACGCTCCATCTCACGGCGGATGGCGGCCATGTCAAGCCGAACGCCCTGAGCCGCGAAATCCTGGCGGATTCGCTGGACGAGATGATCGTCCCCGGAGCGGTGCACGCTCGCGGCAACGAGTTCCCGCGCATAGGCGTCGCCGGCGCCGTCGCTCAGGCCAAGATGGGAGGCGGCCCACAGCCCGAGCAACCTGTTGCGCCGGCTGCGTATCCTGAATGCGATGTCCTGCGACGAGGCCATCTTGGCAATCTCGAAACCGGCAATCTTCCTGAGTTCGATCATCACTCCCTCCGTCATGCCGGCGCGGCACATCGCGCGAGCCATTGTCGCCTCGGCCAAGGACGCCCGTCTTCGGCCGTGCCTGACCGAGAAGATGGCCGCTCGGGCGTGATGGATCAAATCGATTTATGGATGCCGTTTGATAGGAAACATCTATCGTCTTTCCACCGGCAGCGCCAACACCTCGGGCACCTGCTCGGCCAGCACATCGCGCACGTGCATGGCGAACGCCAGATATTCCGAGCGGCGCGCCGACGCCTCCCGCCAGACGATGCCGATGTCGCGGCTCGGTCCCGGCTGGCGGAACGGTCGGATCGCCAGCCGGGCGTCGTGCTTCGCTTCGATGCGGACATACAAGGCGGGAAGGAACGTCGCCCCGACATTCATCGCCGCCATCTGCCGCAGCGTGTCGAGGCTTGTCGTCGCGAAGTCGAGCAACGGCGTCGCGCCGAACTCGCGGCAGAGGGCGATCACCGAGCCGTGCAGGCTGTGCCCCGGCTCCAATGCCAACACGGTGAGGCCCCGCAGATCGGCTGATTCCAGTTCCGTCTTGCGGGCAAGCTCGTGGTCGCACGGCAGGGCGAGCCACAGCGGCTCGCGATACACCGCAACGGCCGCGACGCCCATGCGTTTCACGGGAACCGGGAAGATCAGCAGATCCAGGTCACCGCCCTCGAGGCGGTGAAGCAGGTCGTCGGCGGTTCCCTCCCGCAGATAGAGGGTCAGGGCCGGGTACCGCTGGTGCAGGTAAGGCAAAACCTGCGGCAGGAGGTACGGCCCGATGGAGGGCAGCACGCCGAGGCGCAGGGTCCCTTCCAGGATGTGACGCCCGCGCTCCGTCAGATCGATGATGTCCTGCACGTCCCTGAGGAC
>CAZBWP010000008.1:0-23355 GCA_964495295.1 uncultured Rhodospirillaceae bacterium
CGGGGGCTTCCACCGCTTCCGTCCGGCCGCTGGAAAGTCCCGACAGCACATCCACATGCCACGCCTTCAGCCAGCTGCTGTGGGCGGCGGCGACGTCATCGAGACCTTGCAGGGCCTGCATGATCAAGCTGGGGCGCTCGCCTTCGAGGCCGGACGACAGCGGCGCGGCGCGCCCGCCCGCCGGCAGACTCGCGACCGGCGTCGCCGCATCCTGTGTGCCATGGTCTGCCCGTATGGTTTCGGTCATGACGTTCATCGCCTCCGTGGCGCCGAGGTGATCATTCATGCAGATGGAGTTTCTCACGAATCGGTTGCTTCGTGTACCAACCATAACGCGTGCTGGCTGTGATGACGCTCAGAAAAAACGTGTATAACGTAAAGCCTGTGAAGCGCCCTCACGGCCTCCATCGGCATGATCGGCCTCATTCGGGTTACGTAAGGCCTCTGATGCAGTGCAGCAAGAGCAATTGTCACGAACCTGTCATGCAGCGCTCGCAACCGGTCGGGGCCGCACTCCTGGAAACGCGGTGCCCAGCGTTTGCAGCAAGGCGGCATCGAGATCCTCCAGGGTTACCGACCGATCGAGATCTCGCAGCGATGTCACTGCAACCTCGGCGAGCCCACAAGGGACGATCCCGCTGAAATGCGACAAATTTGGGGCAACGTTAATCGCCACCCCGTGGTAGGTCACCCAGCGGCGGATGCGGACGCCGATCGCCGCGATCTTGGCGTCGCTGCCGTCGGGCCGCCGGACCCAGATGCCGACCCGGCCGTCGCGGCGTTCTCCGGCCACCCCGAAGCGGTCCAGTGCGAGGATCACCCAGCGTTCCAGGGCGGTCACGTAGGCCCGCACATCGGCGCCGTGATGGCGCAGGTCCAGCATGGGATAGACGACCCGTTGTCCCGGACCGTGATAGGTGAAGCGACCGCCGCGCCCCGTTCGATAGACGGGAAAGCGGTCAGGCTGCAGCAGTTCGTCGGCGCGGGCGCTGGTCCCGGCCGTGTAGAGCGGGGGATGCTCGAGCAGCCAGATCCGCTCGCGGGCCGCGCCATCGCGAATCGCCGCGACACGGTGCTCCATCGCCGCCACGGCTTCGGGGTAGGGCACGGGCGCCTGACTCACCAGCCATTCAACGTCATCGTCCGGCGCGGCGCCGGTGCTCATCGTCATCGTTTCGGGTCCGAATTCCCTGGCGCCGCGGCCTCGGTCCGACGCATGCTTGATCGGCGGCGCCCATTTTGCTATTCGCCATAGAAGTGGCGGACGGAACCCCGCTGCAAGGACTATCGCGGTCGTGGCGGAACTGGTAGACGCGCAGCGTTGAGGTCGCTGTGGGCGAGAGCCCGTGGAAGTTCGAGTCTTCTCGACCGCACCAGAGTGTGAGGCCCGCGCGATCGCCGGGCCTCGCTCTCGTTCAGAACCTCATTGCGATGATGCCCGTGACGGCCTGATGCCGGTGGAACGACGCTGACGGCATGCGCACGCCGGTCAACGACGTCCAACTGCCCGATCAACCCTTGCGTGGATCGATCCTGCTTCGTTTGGCGTCGGGACACGTCATCCTGGCCAAGCGGCGCCTGATCCGGTTCACTGATGATCGCTTGCGTCGCCCGTCCCGCCTCGGGACCGGTACCGGCCGCTGTTGGAGACGAAAGGCGAGGACGTGACCGATCCGGTTCTCAACGACGAGGCGCCACAAGCGGCGGAGCAGCCCGACTTCGGAACGGATGTCGACGCGGAACTCGTCGCCAGCGTCCACGCAGCGTTGGCAGCCGGCGATGTCGACAGGCTGCGCGGCCGCGTCGAGCCCCTGCATGACGCCGACATCGCCGATCTGCTGCAGCACCTGAGTGCGGACGACCGGCGGCGCTTCGTCGAAATGTTGCGGTCCGAGTTCCATCCCGCGGTCCTGGCGGAACTCGACGATGACGTGCGTGGCGAGATCATCGACGAACTGGGCGTCAAGGAGCTGGCGCAGGCGGTCGCCGAGCTGGAAACCGACGATGCGCTGCACGTTCTCGCCAATCTCGATGAACGCGAGCAGCAGCAACTGTTGGACGCGATCCCGCCCGAGGACCGGGTGGTCCTGGAGCAGGGGCTCGCCTATCCGGAATTCAGTGCCGGTCGCCTCATGCGCCGGGAGATGGTCGCGGTGCCGACGTTCTGGACGGTGGGCGAAACCATCGACTTCCTGCGCAGCGAGGCCGAGGACGAGGAGTCCGGACTGCCGGACGAGTTCCATGACATTTTCGTCGTCGACCCGGCGTTCCGCCCGATCGGCATCATCTCCCTGAGCCGCCTGCTGCGCACCCGCCGCCCAGTCACCGTCACCGATATCATGGCGCCCGACATGAAACTGGTCCGCACCGACGCCGACCAGGAGGACGTGGCCTTCCTGTTCCGCCAGCGCGACCTGATCTCGGCGCCGGTGGTCGATGAGAGCGGTCGCCTGGTCGGCATGATCACCATCGATGATGTCGTCGACGTGATCGACGAGGAGTACGAGGACGTCATCATGCGCCTCGGCGGCGTCCCCGGCGACGACCTGTATCGCGCCGTCGTCGACACCGTGCGCTCGCGTTCGCCGTGGCTCCTGCTCAACCTCGGAACGGCGATCCTGGCGTCGCTGGTCATCGGCCTGTTCGAGGATACCATTGCCCAGCTCGTGGCACTCGCCGTGCTGATGCCGATCGTCGCCTCCATGGGCGGCAACGCCGGGACGCAGACCCTGACCGTCGCCGTTCGCGCCCTGGCGACCCGCGAACTCACGCCGGCCAACGCCATGCGGGTGATCCGCAAGGAGGCCTGGGTCGGGACCATCAACGGCCTGCTGTTCGCCGTGGTCGCGTCCGGCGTCGCCTGGGTGTGGTTCGGCAACGTCATGATTGCCGTGGTGATCGGTCTGGCGATGATCGTCAACCTGATCGCCGCCGCCGTGTTCGGGGCGCTCATCCCGCTGGCCCTGGAGCGCCTGCGCATCGATCCGGCCGTCGCGTCGGGCGTGTTCCTGACGACCGTCACCGACGTGGTCGGCTTCTTCGCGTTCCTCGGGCTCGCCGCGTGGATGATCCTTTGATGCGCCGTCGCCTGCCGGTGGCGTCCGCTCCCCACGGCTACAGCGGCCAGACCAGGAGAATCATCGGCACCGCGACGATGACGATCAGCACCTCCAGCGGCAGTCCCATGCGCCAGTAGTCGGCGAACCGATAGCCGCCCGGTCCCAGGATCAGCGTGTTGTTCTGGTGCCCGATCGGGGTCAGGAAGGCACACGACGCACCGATCGCCACGGCCATCAGGAACGGATCGGCGGAAACGCCCAGCTGGTCCGCGATGGCGAGGGAGATGGGCGCCATCACCACGGCCGTCGCGGCGTTGTTGATGATGTCCGAGAGCGTCATCGTCACCACGATGATGATCCCCAGGATCGCGGCCGCTGGCCATGCGCCGGTGAGCATCACCAGCCCGTCGGCGACCAGACCCGTGACACCGCTGGTCTGCAGCGCGCCGCCGATCGGGATCATCGCCCCGAGCAGAATGATCACCGGCCAGTCGACACTTTCGTAGAGGTCGCGGAGCGGCAGGATTTTCATCAGCACCATGCCGATCGCCGCCGCGGCCAGGGCCAGCGGCAGGCCGACAAGTCCCACCGTCGCGACGATGATCGCCGCGGCGAACAGGACCATCGACAGGATCGCCGGTCGGCGCGATGACGGCGCCGCCGCGCGGCTGGCGAGCGGCAGGCAGCCGAGGGCCGGCACGATCGCCGCGAGCCGTTCCTCTTCGCCCTCGAACAGCAGGATGTCGCCCGCCTGGAAACGAAAGCTCCGCATCCTGCCGCGAAAGAAGTGACCGCGGCGCGAGACGGCGAGCAGGCTGATCCCATACCGCCGTCTGAGGCGCATCGTTTCGCGGGTCTGGCCCTCCAGCCGCGAGCGTTGCAGGATGACGGCCTGCATCAACGATGTCTCCGAGGTCCCGATCAGGTTTTCGCGGCGCGCCTCGCGATCCGGTGGACGCACTTCAAGGGCCTTCAAGACGGCGTCCATGTTGTCCGAACCCGCCTCGATGACCAGCAGGTCGCCTTCCTTGACGTCCTGCGCCCGGCCCGCGAGGTCGATCCGCCGATCGTTGCGCAGCAGTCGCAGGATCACCGCGTCATGCTGCGCGGCGATGTCGTCGAGGTCTTCGAGGGCGCGGCCGGCCGCCTTGCTGTCGGGCGGGACGATGGCTTCGCTGACGTAGTTCTCCAGGTCCTCGAACTCGCCGGCGCTCGGCCGGGCACGCCGGTCGGCGGGGATCAGCCGCCAGCCGATCAGCGAGACGAACAGAATGCCGGCCACCGCGACGGTGCCGCCGACCGGGGTGAAGTCGAACATGGTGAAGGGCTGGCCGATCGCCTCACCCCGGAACGTCGCAACGATGATGTTGGGCGGCGTACCGATCAGCGTCGCCAAGCCGCCGAGGATGGTGCCGAAGGACAATGGCATCAGCACCAGCGCCGGCGCATGCCCGGCCCGCGCGGCGGATTGCAGCGCCGCCGGCAGCAGCAGCGCCAGGGCACCGACGTTGTTCATCATCGTCGACAGGATGCCACCGACCGCCGCGAACAGCCCCACCTGATGGGATGGCCGCTCCAACGGCGGCAGCAGGCTGCGGGCAATCAGGTCGACCGCTCCCGACGATCGCAAGGCGCGGCTGATGATCAGCACCAAGGCGACCGTCACCGTGGCGGGGTGACCGAGGCCCGAGAACATCTCACCGGCCGGCACGGCGCCGGCCAGCGTCGCCAGCACCAGGGCGCCGAAGGCGACGACATCGTGCCGCCAACGCCCCCAGGCAAACAGCACGAGAACGACGCCAAGCAGGCCGATCAGGAAAAACTGGGTACCGGTCATGGCCTCGGGCGGGATCTGGTTGGGGGACTCACGTGGCGAGATCCGGCGAGGCGGTGCCGCCGGTCAACCGCACCAGGTCGTCGAAGGTGGTGGCGAAGACACAATGGGGATGGCCGGCGGCCGCCCAGACCACAGGGAACCGGGCCAGCGAGGCATCGATCGCCGTCGGCAACGGCGTCCCGTGGGCGAGCGGCGGCACACCGCCGATGGCGAAGCCGGTGGCGGCGCGCACCGTTGCCGCATCGGCGCGGCGCACGGTGCCGGCGAGGCCCAGGATCGCCGGCAGGGCCTTCTCCCGACAGCGCCGGTCACCGGCGACGAGCGCCAGCACGGGCCGGGCATCGACGACGAACACCAGCGACTTGACGATGGCGCCGAGCTCCACGCCCACCGCCCGCGCGGCGTCCTCGGCGCTGCGCGCCGTCTCCGCCAGGGCGATCACCTCCGAGGCGGCACCGGCAGCCGCCAGCGCCTCCCGCACCCGGCGGACCGAGGCGCTGTCGAGCGGGCTCATGGCGCACCGCCGGACGCGATGCGCCCGCCCGCCCGCTCGCCCGCCGGTTCGCCAACCAAGCCGATCTCACGCGCCAAGCTGAGCGGTGGCAGCGGCGTCATGTCCACCCTCCGAATCTTCGGACGCGCCGCTCGTAACACTTTTTCCAAGGCTTGCGTAGCCACTTCGGGCGCAGAGCCGCGCTCGGATCACGCTTCGTCCCCAGAGATTTTTACGTACAATAGATACGAAGGTTTTCAATCCCTGCGATCTTTGGGCTTGCCTCCGAAAGCCCCTTACACGAAGATCGTGGAGGGCAAACGTCGTCCCGGGCGCTAACGAAGATTTCACGGACCCGGGCTACCAAGCAAGGTTAGGAGCCGCTATGACAGCCAAAACCGCTGGGAAGACCGTCCGTGACCGTTATTGACTTCAGCCCGCGCCGCTTGAGCGAAGACGATGTCCATGCCCTCCGCGCTCACATTTTGCGCCTCATCGCGCGTGGCCGCGCCGATTGGTGGGACCTGGACATGGCGAATGACGGCTATGCGGCGGTGCGGGTGCTCGGCCCCTGCCGCGATCCCCTTTATGCCATCACCAAGGTGGGCGGAGCCTATCGCGTCAACGCCGGCTGCGGTCGGCCGCTGCTGCAGAGCCGGCGCCTCATCAACGTCCTCGCCGTTCTCGCCTGACGGAACGGCCGGGCCAGAAACGGAGCCGGAGATGGGGTCGAAGACGAGGTCAAAGCGCTGGCGGACCTGAGCCGCGAAAGCCGCCTCGGCACCCGAGTTGCCGGCGTCGATGAAGCCGGCCGCGGGCCGTGGGCCGGACCCGTCGTCGCCGCCGCGGTGATCCTGCCGACACATCCGCCGGCGGCGCTGATCGACGGCCTCGACGACTCGAAGGTCCTCACCGCCCGGCGGCGGGCGACCCTCATGCTCCGGCTCAGCGAGCACGCCCACATCGGCATCGGCATCGGCGTCGGGCACGCCGATGTTGGCGAGATCGACGCCCTCAACATCCTGCAAGCGACCATGCTGGCGATGGCGCGGGCTGTGGCCGCGCTCGACCCGGTGCCCGACCACGTCCTGGTCGATGGCAACCGTCTGCCCGCTCTGCCCGTCCCGGCGACGGCGGTGGTCGGCGGCGATCGCCTGTGCCTGTCCGTGGCCGCCGCCTCGATCGTCGCCAAGGTGACGCGGGACCGGCTGATGGCCGACCTGGCCCGGCATTTCCCGGGCTACGGCTGGGAGCGCAACGCCGGCTACGGCACGCCTGAGCATCAGGCCGCCCTGCGGCGTCTCGGCGTCACCCCGCACCACCGTCGCAGTTTCGCGCCGGTGCACAAGATCCTGTATCCAAGTTAGCCGCTGAATCGAGATCTCGACCTGAGAGTCTTCTGCCAACGCGCTGAATCCAATTCTTTCTTGACGGCGAGTCGCGGCTGGCCGATCGTGCCGGGATGGACGCAGGAGACCCCGTTGCGCTGTGGAATCGCGTCGTCGCCGGAGATGCGGTCGACGTCATGGCCGGGTTGCCGGCCGGCTCCGTCGATCTGATCTTCGCCGACCCGCCCTACAACCTGCAACTCTCCGGCGAACTCAGGCGGCCCAACCAGTCGCGCGTCGACGGCGTCGACGATGCCTGGGACCGGTTCGACGACTTCGCCGCGTACGACCGCTTCACCGCCGGCTGGCTCGGCGCCGCCCGCCGCGTGCTCAAGCCGGAGGGCACGCTCTGGGTGATCGGCACCTATCACAACATTTACCGCATCGGCGCCCTGCTGCAGGATCTCGGCTTCTGGATCCTCAATGATGTAATCTGGCGCAAGACCAATCCGATGCCGAACTTCCACGGCCGCCGCTTCACCAACGCCCATGAAACCCTGCTATGGGCGGCGCGCGAGCGGACCGCCCGCTATCGCTTCAACTACCGGGCCATGAAGAGCCTGAACGACGACCTGCAGATGCGCTCCGACTGGCTGCTGCCGCTGTGCACCGGCCCGGAACGGCTCAGGCGGGATGGCCGCAAGGCCCATCCGACGCAGAAGCCCGAGGCCCTGCTGCACCGCGTGGTCCTGGCGGCCAGTGCCCCGGGCGATGTGGTGCTGGACCCGTTCTTTGGCAGCGGCACCACCGGCGCGGTGGCCAAGCGGCTCGGCCGCCGCTACCTCGGCATCGACATCGATCCCGACTACGTGCGGTTGGCCGAGGAGCGGCTCCAGGCCATCACCCCACCGGCCGAGTCGGCGGTGGTGTCGACGCCGTGCCGTCGCGATGCCCCGCGCATTCCGTTCGGCCGCGTCGTCGAACAGGGAATGCTGCACCCCGGCCAGGTCTTGACCGACGCCTCGCGCCGCATCGCCGCCCGGGTCGCCGCCGACGGCACGCTGATCGTCGATGGCTTCCGCGGCTCGATCCATCAAGTCGGCGCGCACGTGCAGCATGCCGCCGCCTGCAATGGCTGGCTGTTCTGGTGGGTCGAGCGCGACGGCGACCTGGTGCCCATCGACGTGTTCCGTCAACGGCTCCGCGCCGAACTCCAGTAGTCCTGCAGCTACGCCGTGGCGGCCCCGGGCGTTTTCGGTGCGTCGCCGAAGCTGGCGGCGACGCCCGCGGCGACGACATCCTGGCTGCGGCGGGCGAGCGCCTTGCGGTCGCCAACGTCCGCGGCGCGGAACGGCGGATGCAGGGTCAGCCGCACCTCCGCCCCCGGCATCGCCATCACGTTGAGCAGGTGTGGCGCCAGGGTCATGTCACCATGCCACGCATAGAGGTCGCGGCGCGGGCCGGTGAGCGGCCGGCCTGAGCGATCGCGAACGTAGGCGATGCTCACCGGCTGCACCCAGGTGTCGCTCACGTCGTCAGCGGGTGACACGATATCGAACAGCGTCGACTTGAACGGCGCGACGCCGGCGCCGTTGGTGCTCGTGCCCTCGGCAAACAGGATCAGGTTGTCGCCGGTCACCAGCCGCGCGCGGATTTCGGCGCGCTGGGCGCGGGCGCGGGCCGGCGTCCGGTCGACGAGGATGGTGCGGGTCAGCGTCGCGATCCGGCCGAACAGCGGCCAGCCGGCGACCTCGCTCTTGGCGATGAACACGCCCTCCACCTGCGATGACATGACGATGATGTCGAGATAGGAGACGTGGTTGGCACAGAACACCGTGACGCCGGACGGCGCGACCACGCCGTGCGTCACCACCCGCAGACCCGTGAGCCAGAGCAGCGCCCGGCACCACGCGACCTGGATGCGACGGCGCCACCGCTTCGCCGACCGCGGCGCCAGCCCATAGGCCAGCATCAGAAAGATCGTGATCAGCAGCGCCGCCGGCGTGCGCAGCGCGGCTCGCGCCAGTCGCACCACCATGGTCAGGCGGCGGCCTCGTCCGGTGGCGACCGCCGATAGTGGCGGTCGTACTTCTTGGTCACCTGGTCCGTCTTGACGACGATACACACATCGACGGTGTTGAACTGCGCGTCGACCACCGCACCGTCGCCGACGAAACCTCCGACCCTCAGGTAGCCCTTGATCAGGGGCGGCAGATCGGCGACGGCCGCCTGCACGTCGATGCCGGAGCGCGGCAGGCTGCCCATTTCGACGTAGCGATGATCGAGCGCGCGTGGCCGGAGGCCGGACGGCGCCCGGTGATAATGGTGCAGGTAGGCGAGCGCCGTCCGCATGGCGCCGGGGTTGGTTCCCGGAAAGCTGGCGGTGCCGAACATCAGATCGATGTTGTAGCGATCGACGTAGGCGGCGAGACCGCGCCACAGGATTTGCAGCACGCCACGGGCACGGTACTCCGGGTGGACGCAGGCTCGTCCCAGTTCGACGCTCTCGCCCGGACGTTCCAGCAGCACCGAGAGGTCGTATTCCTGGGCCGTCAGGAAACCGCCATGCTGCGCCGCCACCGACCGCCTGAGCATACGGTAGGTACCGACGACGAACGGCTGCGGCCGATCGGCGTGCGCGTCGATGACGATCAGGTGGTCACAGATGGGATCGAAGGCATCGAAATCGAGCCCGCGCGCCGCAACCTCTGGGCTCGGCGAGGCGTTCATCTCCGTGTAGAAAACGGCGTACCGCAAAGCCTGCGCCGCCTCCACCTCTGCCGGGGTTTCGGCGAGCCGCACCTGGAAGTCGTTTGAGGTCATAGGCTCGATGCGTCGTTTTCGTCCTGCTTCGAGCACCGACATCACACCACGCAATCCGTTTCCGCATGCCGGATCGACAAAGGGGTAGGTATTGCAGAGCATCCCACGGGCATCAAGCGGAATCGTGGGTCGCCGCGGCCGGCGATCATCGTGTCGGGACCGGCTCTGGGCCCGAATAGTCGTAGAAGCCGCGGCCGGCTTTGCGGCCGAGCCAGCCGGCTTCGACGTACTTGATAAGCAGCGGGCACGGCCGGTACTTCGAGTCCGACAGGCCCTCGTACAGGATCATCATCACGCCGAGGCACGTGTCGAGGCCAATGAAATCCGCCAGCTCCAGCGGCCCCATGGGGTGCTGCGTGCCGAGGCGCATGGCGGTGTCGATGTTGTCGACGGAGCCGACGCCCTCATAAAGCGCATAGATCGCTTCGTTGATCATCGGCATTAGGATGCGGTTGACGACGAACGCCGGGAAATCCTCGGCGCTGATCGGCGTCTTGCCGAGCGAGATCACGAACTCCCGCACGGTGTTGAAGGCCGCCTCATCGGTGGTGATGCTGCGGATCAATTCCACCAGTTTCAGCTTCTGCACCGGGTTCATGAAGTGCAGGCCGAGCACCTTCCCCGGTCGGTCGGAGTGGGCAGCGAGGCGGGTCACCGAGATGGTCGACGTGTTGGTGCCGATGATCGCCTCCGGTGGCAGCGCCTCGCCCAGGCTGCGGAACACGGCCTTCTTGACGTCTTCGTCCTCGATCACGGCTTCGGCGGCGAGTTGGCAATCACCGATCCCGGCGTAATCGGTGGCGGGCGTGATCCGGGCAAGCGCCTGGCGTGCCTCGGCGTCGGTCAAGAGATCACGCTGCACGGCACGGTCGAGCGAGTCTTCGATGGCGCCCATCGCCGCGTCCAGCCGGTCCTGCGAGATATCGATCAGGACGACGTCGTAGCCTGCGGTGCTGCAGACGTAGGCGATCCCGGTCCCCATCTGACCGGCGCCGACGACGCAGACCTTGCGGATCTCCATGGCGCCGGGTTCCAGTGCCCTGACCCCTACGCGTCCAGGGCCTTTTCGAGTTCGGGCAGCGCCTGGAACAGATCGGCGACCAGCCCGTAATCCGCGACCTGGAAGATCGGCGCTTCCTCGTCCTTGTTGATCGCCACGATCACCTTGCTGTCCTTCATTCCGGCCAAGTGCTGGATGGCGCCGGAGATGCCGACGGCGATGTACAGGTCCGGCGCCACCACCTTGCCGGTCTGCCCGACCTGATAGTCGTTCGGCACGAAGCCGGCATCGACGGCGGCACGCGACGCACCGACGGCGGCGCCCAGCTTGTCGGCGATGGCCTCCAGCAGGTGGAAATTCTCGCCGCTCTGCATGCCGCGGCCACCGGCGATGACGACGCGGGCGCTGGTCAACTCCGGGCGTTCGCTCTTGGTCAGTTCCTGACCGATGAACCGCGAGACGCCCGCGTCCTCACCAGCGGCGATCTCTTCCACCGCGGCGCTGCCCCCCGTCTCCGCCGCGGCCTCGAACGCGGTGCTGCGCACGGTGATCACCTTGATCGCATCGACGCTCTGCACCGTAGCCATCGCGTTGCCGGCATAGATGGGCCGCACGAACGTATCGGAGCTCTGGATTCCGCTGATGTCGGACAGCATGGCGACGTCGAGCAGTGCCGCGACCCGCGGCAGCACGTTCTTGCCGAAGGTCGTGGCGGGCGCGAGGATGTGGCTGTAGTCCTTGGCGAGGCCGACGATCAGCGGCGTCACGGTCTCGGCCAGCGGGTGGGCGTAGACCTCGCCGTCGGCAAGCAGCACCTTGCCGACCCCCGCCACCTTGGTGGCGGCGTCGGCGGCGGCGCGGCAGCCATGCCCGGCGACGAGCACGGTGATGTCACCGAGCGCGGCGGCGGCAGCGATGGTGTTGAGGCTCGCGGGCCTGAGCCCGGCGTTGTCGTGTTCGGCAATGACCAGGACGCTCATCAGATGACCTTCGCTTCGTTCCTGAGCTTGGTGACGAGTTCGGCGACGGACCCGACCTTGATGCCGGCTTCGCGTTTCGGCGGCTCGACCACCTTCAGCGTCTTCAGCCGCGGCGTCACGTCGACCCCGAGGTCTGCTGGGCTCAGGGTTTCGATCGGCTTCTTTTTCGCCTTCATGATGTTCGGCAACGACGCATAGCGCGGCGTGTTCAGCCTGAGGTCGACGGTGACGACCGCCGGCAGCATCACCGCCAGCGTCTCCAGGCCGCCGTCGACCTCGCGCACCACCTGGGCGGCGTCGCTGTCCACCGTCAGGCCGGAGATGAACGTCCCCTGGCCCCAACCGAGCAGCGCCGCCAGCATCTGGCCGGTCTGGTTCGAATCGTCGTCGATGGCCTGCTTGCCCATGATGACGAGGCGCGGCCCTTCGCGGTCGACGATCGCCTTGAACAGCTTGGCGACCGCCAGCGGCTGCAACTCGCCATCGTGCTGCACCAGGATGCCGCGGTCGGCGCCCATGGCCAGCGCCGTGCGGATCGTTTCCTGGCACTGCTGGACGCCCATGGAAACGGCGATGATCTCGCTGACCGTCCCGGCTTCCTTCAGGCGGATGGCCGCTTCGACGGCGATCTCGTCGAAGGGGTTCATGGACATCTTGACGTTGGCGGTCTCGACCCCGGTTTGATCCGCCTTGACGCGGATTTTCACGTTGTAATCGATGACCCGTTTGACGGCGATCAGGACTTTCATGATGAACCCGTGATGTTCCCTCGGACAACGGTCTGCGGTCGCGGTTGAACCGACGACGACGATCCACCTCGACCGGAAAACGCCGGCCCCGAAGTGTTTTCCCCCTCCCCGGACGCGGCGTCGGTCACAGTAAGGTCGCGCGGTACCGAGGTCAAGCAAGCGCCCCCGGCTTTGCCGGCCCGCGCCGGATGCCGCTCGCCGGATGCCGGTTGCCGGAGCGATCGGTCGGTCGATCACGCCTGCAGGCGGCTGACCTGTGCCTGCATTGCGGCGATGCGGCTTTCGTCCGACGGATGGGTCGACATGAATTCCAGCGGCCGCGCCTGGTTGAGCTTGGTCATGTTCTGCCAGAAGTCGACGGCCTCGGCGGGTTGATAGCCGGCATTCGCCATGTAGGTGACGCCGAGGCGATCGGCCTCGTATTCGTGCGCGCGGGAGTAGGGGAGAATGACCCCGTAGGTCACCCCGGCGCCGAGGACGGCGGCGATCTCGTTGCGGTAGCGCACGTCGCTGGCCGCCAGCCCGGCCGCGGCGACGGCGAGCAGCGCGCCCGCGGCGACCTGTTGGCTGTAGCGCTCGGCCGAGTGGCGGGCAGCGATGTGGCCGACCTCGTGCCCGGTCACGGCGGCCACGTGCGCCTCGTTGTCCATCACGTCGAAGATGCCGCTGTAGAAGCCGACCTTGCCGCCCGGTACGGCGAACGCGTTGATCTGCGGATTGTCGAAGACGGCGAATTCCCAGTTGTACTGCGTCTGCCCCGAGGCGTCGACGCAGCGTTGGCCGGCCCGCTCCAGCATCCGCTGTTTGCCGCGGTCGCGGCTCAGGCGCTCCTTCGCCTTGATATCCTTCCAGGTCGCCTCGCCAAGCTGGCTCAGCTGGTCATCGGACACGAGAATGAGTTGCGAGCGACCGAGGCTCTCGTTGTAGGCGCAGCCGCTGACGGCGACGATGCTGCCGGCCAGCACGCCTTCAAGAAACCTGCGTCGCGTCACCGGCACGATCATCATGGCTCCCGGTCCCAGTGGT
Organism: uncultured Rhodospirillaceae bacterium; assembly: GCA_964495295.1. Taxonomy (GTDB): domain Bacteria; phylum Pseudomonadota; class Alphaproteobacteria; order Rhodospirillales; family Defluviicoccaceae; genus CAZBWP01. The sequence goes on from CAZBWP010000008.1 coordinate 13,296, forward strand.
TCGATGCCGGCGGATGAGTCCCATCCGTTGGCTTAATCGAAAAACCAGCTCAACACGCAAGTGGATCAACCGATCCACGTGTCCGCAAGGAACGACGCTTCGAGTATACCTCGGGAACCGGCGCACGGCCACCCGCCGAAGCCGGCCGGCGGTCAGAAGCCGACGTCCTCGGGGAGGATCCAGTTGGGCGGCGCGTGACCGTCGACGAACGACTTGACGTTGACCAGCACGCACTCGCCCGTGCCGATGCGGCCTTCCCAGGTGGCCGAGCCCATGTGGGGCAACAGCACGACGTTGTCGAGCGTCAGGAGTTTGCGATTGATCGCCGGTTCATTCTCGAACACGTCCAGCGCCGCGCCGGCGATGTCGTGACTGCGCAGCAGGCGAATCAGCGCGGTCTCGTCGATGATCTCACCGCGCGCGGTGTTAACGACATAGGCGTGCGGCTGCAACAGCTTCAGGCGGCGCGCCGACAGCAGGTGAAAGGTCGCCGGCGTGTGCGGACAGTGGATGGTGATGATGTCCATCCGCGCCAGCATCTGGTCGAGGCTCTCGTGGTAGGTGGCGTCCAGCTCCGCCTCGATGTCGGGGTGCACCCGGCGGCGGTTGTGATAGTGGATCTTCATGTCGAAGGCGCGCGCCCGGCGGGCCACCGCCTGGCCGATTCGGCCCATGCCGACGATGCCGAGCCGCTTGCCTGAGACGCGGCTGCCCAGCATCCAGGTGGGCGACCAGCCGGGCCATTCCCCGGCGCGGAGCACCCGCTCGCCCTCGGTCAGGCGGCGGGGCACCGCGAGGATCAACGCCATGGTCATCTCGGCGGTGTCCTCGGTCAGCACGTCGGGCGTGTTGGTGACGGTGATGCCGCGCTTGCGCGCCGCCTGCAGGTCGATGTGGTCGACACCGGTGCCGTAGTTGGCGATCAGCTTCAGCCGGTCGCCGAAGCCGTTGACAAGCTTGGCGTCGATGCGGTCGGTGACGGTCGGCACCAGCACATCGGCGTCCGCCGTGGCGGTCAACAGGTCGGCCTGTGTCATCGCCTCGTCGGTCAGATTCAGGCGAACGTCGAACAGCTCCATCATCCGCGTCTCGATGACGTCGGGGAGTTTGCGGGTGACAACGACAACGGGTTTGTCTTTGGGCATCGGCGTCCGGGTGTTCGCGCGGGTCGCATCGGCGATAGCACTCCCGCCGCGGGCTGTCAAAGTCCCCTGGCCCCTTGACGTCGGCGGAGTCGCGGCCGATTGATGGACGTCGCGCAGGAGTTTCCCGACGGATCGTGCCGTGATGCGTTTTTGCAGATCATGCTTTTGGCTCGGGCTCGGGCTCGGGCTGTCCCTCGGGCTCGCGATCATGCTGGGCTTCGCCGCCGCACCCGCCAATGCCTCGAACGAGACATCGGGCCTGCCGGTGCCGCGCTTCGTCAGCCTGCGGGCCGACGAGGTCAACATGCGGACCGGGCCGGGCACGCAGTACCCGGTGAACTGGGTCTTCCGGCAACGCGCCCTGCCGATTGAGGTGATCAACGAGTACAGCCACTGGCGCAAGGTGCGCGACTGGCAGGGTGACGAGGGCTGGGTGCACAAGAGCATGCTGAGCGGCCGCCGCAGCGCCGTCGTGACCGCCGAGGTCGCCGTGATGCGCGCCGCCGCCCGCCCCGAAAGCCCCATCATCGCCAGGCTGGAGCAGGGTGTTGTCGGTCGCCTCGTCGTCTGCCCGGCGGCGGTCGCGGCCTGCCGCCTCGTGGTCGAGACATTCGACGGGTGGGTCGCCCGTGACGACCTTTGGGGCGTCTACCCGGGCGAGACCCTCGAATAGGGCGCCGACGCGGTCGGGATTAGGCCGTCGGGTCGAAGTCGGCGGCCAGCGCGGCGCGCGTCGCCTCCGACAAGGCAGCCATGTGATCGTAACCAGGGTGGCCGACGGCGAGGATCACCCGCTGGCCGGGCTGGCGGAAGGCCGCGATCTGCGCTGCGGTGAACGGGAACTTGAGGAAGTGGATCGATGACGTCTTGCCGTCGTCCTTGGTCCGCTCGACGTCGCCCTCGGGCACCGCGGCGATGACCATGCCGTCGACCGTGAGCGTGATCGTGTTCTCGATGCCGCCGAGCCCGGACAGCACGCGGTGGCGGCGCACCGGGTCGTCGATCTCGATCATCATCGTCGACACCAGGGTGCGGCCGTCCGGCACCAGGGGGGCGTAGGCCGCCAGTTCGTCGGCCACCTGCTCGTCGCCGCCCTTCTCGATGCGCAGCATCTCGTGGATCTGGTGCAGCATGGTGTCACGGTTCTCGAAATAGAAGGTCGCATCCGGGCCGACGGCGACGCGGCGGTCGCGCTTCAACGCGGTGACGGCGCGCCGACGCTCATCGCGGACGCGCTCGTAGGCGTCCATCGAGAGAATGTCGTCGCGGCTGATGGTCTGGGTGGTCATGGTCCTGGGTCTCCGTTGCGATGTTGGCTAAAGCCCATACGCTCGCGCGAGAATTTGGATCGGGTGGTGCAGCGGTTCGACCGTGCCCCCGTCGCCGTCGAGCCGCTCCATCCCCTGGATGATGTGGTCGCGCGCCAGCGGGCACTCCGAGACGACGAAGCTCGCCTTGCTGTCCCGGGCCTGGCGGGCCACCGGTCGGCCGACCTTGAGCGCCACGTCAAAGTTCTCCTTCATGATGCCCCACGAGCCGCCGTGACCGGAGCAGCGCTCGATCACGGTGATTTCGGTGTCGGGCAGCAGCTTCAGCAGTTCGGTCGCCTTCTGGCCCATGTTCTGGGCGCGGGCGTGGCAGGCGATGTGCACGGCGACGCCGCCGGCGACCGGCTTCAGGCCGTCCGCCAGACCGTTCTTGCGGGCAATCTCGACGATGTATTCCGAGGCGTCGAACACCGCCTGGCTCAGCGCCTTGACGTTGGCGTCGTCGGGCTCGATCAGCGGCCATTCGAACTTCATCATCAGCGAGCACGACGGCACCAGCGAGACGACGTCGTAGCCCTTGTCGACCCACGGGCGCAACGCAGCCGAGATGCTGCGGGCCTTGTCGGCGACGCGATCCAGGTCACCGTGTTCCAGTTGCGGCATGCCGCAGCAGGCCGGATACACAACCTCCGTCTCGACGCCATTGCGGGCAAGAACGCCGAGGGTGGCCTCGCCGATCGCCGGATTGTTGTAGTTCGCGAAGCAGGTGGCGTAGATCACGGCCTTGCGCCCGAAGGCCGGCGCGCTGCGATTGACCTCGGGCTTCGTCCGCTTGGCGGCCGCGGCGAAGGTGCGGCCGTGGAATTCGGGCAGGTGCGCGTCCCGATGCACGCCGGCGACCTTCTCGAGCAGCGGCCGGGTGAGCGTGTTGCCGCAGCGGCTGGCCCAGTTGGCGACCGGTGCCACGGCCGCTGCCAGTTTGCCGTTGCGATCGGTCTCGGTGAGCTGCCGCGCGGCGAAGGGCACCTTGCCCTGTTTCTTCTCGACCGCCCGGTAGCGCAGCATCAGGTGCGGGAAGTCCAGGTTGAACTCGTGCGGCGGCACATAGGGGCACTTGGTCAGGAAGCACAGGTCACACAGCGTGCACGCGTCGACCACCGGCTTGAAATCGGCGCTGTTGACGCTGTCCAACTCGCCGGTCTCCGAGCCGTCGATCAGGTCGAACAGGCGCGGGAAGCTGTCGCACAGGTTGAAGCACCGCCGGCAGCCATGACAGATGTCGAAGACCCGATGGAGTTCCGCATCGAGCTTGGCTTCGTCATAGAAGTCCGCGTCGCGCCACGGGATGGGATGACGGATGGGCGCGTCCAGACTGCCTTCGCGCATGGTTCTCTCCTTTCGCGCCGCCCGCAAGCTGACGGGCGGTTCGTGTGCCGGGTTCGCTTGGTTGGGCGCTCAGGGGCGCAGCCCGATGCAGGCCGGACCGCCCCGTCACGCGACGCCAGCTTAGCGCCGACCGCGTGACGGGTGAAAGGCCCCACTCCAGCGGAGTGGAGCCGGTGCCGGACCGAGGTCAGTCGAGGTTGTCGAGGGCCCGCTGGAACCGGCCGGCATGGGACTTCTCGGCCTTGGCCAGGGTCTCGAACCAATCGGCGATCTCCTCGAAGCCCTCATCGCGGGCGACCTTGGCCATGCCCGGATACATGTCGGTGTATTCGTGGGTCTCGCCGGCGATCGACGCCTTCAGGTTGATGGCCGTGCCGCCGATCGGCAGCCCGGTCGCCGGGTCGCCGACGGCCTCGAGGAACTCCAGGTGACCATGGGCGTGACCGGTCTCGCCTTCCGCGGTCGAGCGGAACACGGCAGCGACATCGTTGTAGCCTTCGACGTCGGCCTTTTGAGCGAAATAGAGATACCGGCGATTGGCCTGCGATTCGCCGGCGAACGCGTCCTGCAGGTTCTTCTCGGTCTTCGACCCCTTAAGCTGAGCCATCGTGTTTCTCCCTTGCGACAGGTGGAGCGGCGCCGAATCCTCGGCGCGCGCTATCAACTCACCCTTTAAGTGTCGCAGTCGGGACGAATTGCGTCAAGCAGTTTTTTGAATCACTCTAAACTGCTCGCCAGCGCCGTGATTTTGCTGATCATTATCAGTCGAGACTCGGACGATGACGTCGACGCGGGAGATGCTGGTGCCGCTTGGCGGGGGGGGAATGGCGGCGACGACCACCTGCTCGGCCGGGATGTCGGCGAGACGCCCGGAGCCTTCAAAGAAGAAATGGTGGTGATCGCAGGTGTTGGTGTCGAAATACGAGCGCGTGCCGTCGACGACGATCTCGCGCAAGAGACCGGCCGCGGTGAACTGGTGCAGCGTGTTGTAGACGGTGGCGAGCGACACCTTGACGTCGGCCGTCGAGGCTTCTTCGTGCAGGCGTTCGGCCGTCACGTGCCGGTCACCCCCCTCGAACAACAGGCGTGCCAACGCGAGCCGCTGGCGCGTCGGTCGCAGATCGGCGGCCCGAAGCAGGTCGATGGCCCTACTGAACGGTCTTTCCTTGGTCATGCTGCGGCACATGGTAACGCGACGGCACGGCTGCAACCGATTGTTGGCCGCAACGGCGTTTTCTCCGACAATCGATCAGTCACCGGTCTCGATGCGGCTGACCAGTTGCTGCACCGTCGGCACGAAACCGTTGCTGTAGAACGGGTCGCTGGCGAAGCGATAGGCATTGTGGCCGGCGAACAGCAGGTTGCGCTCGACGTCGCCATCGTGCGCGATCGCCTGCAGCGTCTTCTGGATGCAAAAGGATCGGGGATCGGCCAGCTTGCCGGTGGTGCCGGGCTCCTGCTCGAACCAGTTGCTGAACCGGCAGGCGCTGAGGCAACCCATGCACTCCTGCTGATCGACCCGGATCTCGCGCGATTTCTCGGGCGTGACGAAGATCAGCGTTGCGTCCGGCGTCTTCATCCCTTCGGTGAAGCCCGCAGCGATCCACTCGTCGACGCGGCGGCGGTCGGTGGGCGTGAGGTAGACGCGGCGGCCGCGCACGCCCAAAGGGAGCGGCTCGACGTGCTCGCCCACGGGCTCGCGGGTGAACGCCACCTGCCGCTCGTTGCGCTCCACCAGTTCCTCGAGGAAGGCATTGCGCACCGACGAGGAGTAGAAGCCCGTCGGGCTGAACCGGTGCAGATAGACGTCCCCCTCGGACAACGTCAGCAGGCGTTGCTTCCAGGCATCGGAAATCGGGCTTTCCTTGGTGACCACCGGTCGGGTGCCGAACTGAAAGGCGATCTCCCCCAACTCTGGGTTGTCAAGCCAGTCCGTCCATTCGCGGAGATACCAGACACCGCCGGCCATGAAGATCGGCGTGCCGTTGAGCCCGCAGTCGCGCATCTGCCGACGCAACTCGGCCACCCGCGCATACGGCGGCTCGGGCCGCTTCGGGTCTTCGGAATTGCTGAGACCGTTGTGGCCGCCGGCCAGCCAGGGGTCCTCGTAGACGACGCCGCCCAACAGCTCGCCATATTTGAAATAGGCGCGCTTCCACAGGGCCCGGAACGCCCGCGCCGACGAAACGATGGGGTAGTAATAGACGCGATAGCGGGCGGCGATCTCCGCCATGCGATAGGGCATTCCGGCGCCGCACGTGACGCCGTGAATCAGCCCCTTCGCCCCCTCCAGGATGCCGCCGAGGATCCGCTGCGTCGCCCCCGCCTCCCACAGCACGTTCATGTGGATGCGCCCGCGGCCGCCCGACACCTCATGGGCGATGCGCGCCTGCGCGATGCCGCCGCGGATGGCGTGCGCGATCAGTTCCTCGTAGCGTTCCCGCCGCGTCTTGCCGAGATAGGTCTGGTTGACGACGCCGCCGTCCTTGTCGAAGTAGTCGGCGTTGACGCCCGAGAACGTGCCGACCGCGCCGGCGGCGGCGAAGGCCCCGGCACTGTAGCCGTTCGAGACGGAAACACCCTTGCCGCCTTCGACGATGGGCAGGACCTCGCGGCCGGAAAGTCTCAATGAATTCAATGGTCGCATGAGCGGGTCGATCGGCTGTTCGGTTGATGGTCGAGAAATTGGTCCGCCGTTGGCGGCGGTCCCCCAACCGCTCGCCTAAAGCTATATACTGATGTCGCGACGAAATGCGACCCGCCGCCGAAACTTTCGACGGCGGGAGCTATCGCCCTCCCCGGACCACGGCGGACCAATGCGCACCAAGGCTCGCCAGGGTTCCGGGTTGCGTTGCCGACTCGTCCGTTACTCGGCCACCTCCGCCGTCGTCGGCGAAGCGGTCAGATCCTGGCCGGTGGCCTGATCGACGGCACGCATGGACAGCTTGACCTTGCCACGGTCGTCGATGCCGATCAGCTTCACCTTCACCGAGTCACCGACGTTGACGACGTCGGTGACGTTCTTGGTGCGCTCTTTCGACAGTTCGCTGATGTGCACCAGGCCGTCCCGACTGCCGAGGAAATTCACGAACGCCCCGAAATCGACGACCTTGACGACCTTTCCGGTATAGATCTCGCCCACTTCCGGCTCGGCGGCGATGCCGCGGATCCAGTCGATGGCGGCATCCGCCGACCGCTGATCCACCGCGGCGACCTTGACCGTGCCGTCGTCTTCGAGATCGATGCGGGCGCCGGTGACTTCACAGATCTCGCGGATCATCTTGCCGCCCGGGCCGATGACTTCGCGGATCTTGTCCTTGTTGATATGGATCACGGTGATCCGCGGGGCGGTATCACTGACGCCGTCGCGGGCGGAGGCGATGGACTTGCCCATTTCATTCAGGATGTGCAGCCGACCATCGTGAGCCTGATCCAGGGCGACGCGCATGATCGCCTCGGTGATCGAGGTGATCTTGATGTCCATCTGCAGCGCCGTCACGCCCTTGTCGGTGCCGGCGACCTTGAAGTCCATGTCGCCCAGATGATCCTCGTCGCCGATAATGTCCGAAAGCACCACGAAGTCGTCGCCTTCTTTGATCAGGCCCATGGCGATGCCGGCGATCGGCCGCTCCAAGGGCACGCCGGCGTCCATCATCGAGAGCGACGCGCCGCAGACGCTCGCCATCGACGATGAGCCGTTGGACTCGGTGATCTCGGAGACGACGCGGATGGTGTACGGGAAGTTGTCCTTGCTGGGGATCAAGGCGCGAACGGAGCGCCAAGCGAGTTTGCCGTGCCCGACCTCGCGCCGGCCGATCGGCCCCATCCGTCCGGCTTCGCCCACCGAGTAGGGCGGGAAATTGTAGTGCAACATGAAGTGCTCACGGTATTCGCCGGCGAGCGCGTCCATGATCTGTTCGTCCTGGGCGGTGCCGAGCGTGGTGACCACCAGCGCCTGGGTTTCGCCGCGCGTGAACAGCGCACTGCCATGGGCGCGCGGCAACAGCCCGACCTCGACCACGATCTGCCGCACGTCCCGGGGGCCGCGGCCGTCGATGCGCTGCGACGTCGCCAGGATGCGCCGACGCACCACGTCCTTCTCCAGCCCCTTGAAGACGTCATCGAAATGCGCCGCGCGCACCGCCGGATCGATGCTCTCGTCGGCGGCCAGCGTCTCGGCCAGCTGGGTCTTCACCGCGTAGACCTTCTCCCGGCGGGCGGCCTTCGCGGTTTCCTGATAGGCGGCGGCGAGCCCCTCTTCGGCCATGGCGCGCGCCCGGGCGGCCAAGTCGTCGCGGGCCGGCGGTGTCGGTTCCAGGTCCACGGGCTCTTTCGCGCACGCCTCGGCGAGCGCGATGATCGCGTCGATCGCCGACTGGCTGGCGCGGTGACCGAACATCACGGCGCCCAGCATGGTATCCTCGGAGAGTTCCTTCGCCTCGGATTCGACCATCAGCACGCCTTCGCGCGTGCCGGCGACGATCAGATCGAGGGTCGAGTTGCCGAGCTCGTCGAGCCGCGGATTGAGGACGAACGCGCCATCGACGAGGCCGACGCGGCAGCCGCCGATGGGGCCGAGGAAGGGAACCCCGGACAGCGTCAGCGCCGCCGAGGTGCCGATCATCGCGACGATGTCCGGGTTGTTCTCCAGGTCATGGGACAACACGGTACAGATCACCTGGGTCTCGTTGCGGAACCCCTTGGCGAACAGCGGTCGGATCGGCCGGTCGATCAGCCGTGAGGTGAGGATCTCGTTCTCCGCCGGCCGGGTTTCCCGCTTGAAGAAGCCGCCCGGGATCTTGCCGGCGGCGTAGGCCTTTTCCTGGTAGTGGACGGAGAGCGGGAAGAAATCCAGTCCGGGCTTCGGCGACTTGTCATAGACGACCGTGCACAACACCTTGGTGTCGCCGTAGGTGGCGAGGACGGCGCCGTCGGCCTGGCGTGCGATCTTGCCGGATTCGAGGATCAGGGGCCTTCCGCCCCACTCGATCTCCTTGCGGAATTCTTGAAACATGGTGACCTTTCCTGATGTCCGACGTCGCGGGCGCAAGGTGTGGTTTCGCCGGCGCCGACGACGGGTCCGGCCGTTCGCCGGGATGGGCGCTTAGCGGCGCAGGCCCAGACGACCGACCAGCGTTTCGTATCGGCCGACTTCCTTTCGCTTGAGATAATCAAGCAACTGCCGGCGCTGACTGACCATGATCAGCAGCCCGCGGCGCGAATGAAAGTCCTTCTTATGAATTTTGAGGTGTTCCGTCAGGTTGCGGATCCGTTCACTCAGGATCGCGACCTGGACCTCGGGGGACCCGGTGTCACCGGTTGCTCTGGCATATTCCCCGATCACTTCCTGCTTACGTTCGGCGGTAATCGACATCTCGATCTCCATGCATCAAAGATTGAGGACCCGGAACGGCCGCAACTCACCACCAGCGATCCTGGCCAAGGCCACCGTCCGTCCGCCAATCGTTGCGCAGACGAGACCATCGCTGGAGGACACGGGTTGCGCCGCACGCTTGACGATTGGAAGAACCGCGACGGGTTGACCTTGTTTCAGCCGTCGGGCCTCCACTTCCGTGATGACGAGCGCCGGGATGTCGGCCAGCGCGGCGTCGACAGGAAGCACGTGCTCTGCGAGCACGGCACTATGCCCAAGCTCGCGGAGTTTATCCAGAACAATTGCATGGGACTCGCGGAACGGTCCGACCGCCGTCCGGCGCAGCGCGACGACGTGGCCGACGGTGCCGAGTGCGGTCGCGAGATCGCGCGCCAGCGCGCGCATGTAGGCGCCCTTGCCGCAGGTCGCCTCGAACACCGCGTGATCGGCGTCGGGCATGTCGAGCAGCGTCAGCCGCGTGATGACCACCGGACGCGCCACCAGCACCGGCGGCGTCGCGGCGCGGGCCAGATCATAGGCGCGCCGGCCGTCGACCTTGATCGCCGAATAGACCGGCGGCACCTGCTGGATCTCGCCCTCGAAGCTGGGCAGGATGGCGCGGATCGCCGCGACGTCGGGGCGCACGTCGCTGATCGCGGCCACCCGTCCCTCGGCGTCGTCGGTATCGCGGCTCTCGCCCCAGCGCAGCGTGAAGCGATAGGTCTTGCGGCCATCCATGACGTAGGGGACGGTCTTCGTGGCCTCGCCCAGGGCCACCGGCAGGAGCCCGGTCGCCAACGGATCCAGGGTGCCGCCATGCCCGGCCTTTTCGGCGTTCAGGGCGCGCCGCACCGCGGCGACGCACTGCACCGACGTGGCGCCGGCCG
>CAZBWP010000008.1:23455-25403 GCA_964495295.1 uncultured Rhodospirillaceae bacterium
GCGTTCAGGGCGCGCCGCACCGCGGCGACGCACTGCACCGACGTGGCGCCGGCCGGCTTGTCGACGATCACCCAGCCGTGCACCGGCTCGCCACGGCGTTTACGCCCCATCACGCCCGTCCCCGTCCTCGTGCCCGTCCTCGCCGCCGCCCTCATCCTCGTCGGCGGGCGTTTGCGGTTTGAGGTCGCGTGCCACGCGCGGATCGCGCAGCAGACGCTCGATGCGGGCCGCCTCGTCGAACACCTCGTCGTCGCAGAACGTCAGGTTCGGCGCGTAGCGGAGCCGGACCTGGTCGGCCACTCGCCGACGCAGGAATGACCGGGCACGCGTCAGCGCGGCGACGATCGCCTGCCGGTCGCCGCTCCCCAGCGGCGCCACGTAGGCCGTCGCTTGCCGCAGATCGGGCGACATCCGCACCTCGGTGACGGTCAGCGGCGTCTCGGCGAGCCCCGGATCGCGGACCTCGCCGCGTTGCAGCACCCCGACCAGCGCGTGCCGAACCTCCTCGGCGACGCGCAACTGCCGTTGGCTCGGGCCACCCGCCACCCGCCGTTTCATGGGTTGCTCGAAGCCGCGAGGATCAGTCGAGATGACGGACCAGCTCCTGCACCTCGAAGCACTCGATCTTATCGCCCACCTGCAGGTCGTGATAGTTGGCGAAGGCCGCGCCGCATTCGTAGCCTTCCTTGACCTCGCGCACGTCGTCCTTGAAGCGCTTGAGTTGCGACAGGTCGCCCTCGTGGATCACCGTGTCGTCGCGCAACAGCCGCACCTTGCCACCGCGCCGGATCAAGCCCTCGGTCACCATGCAGCCGGCGACCTTGCCCACCTTGGTGATCGAGAACACCTGGCGGATCTCGGCGTAGCCCAGGATGTTCTCGCGCAGTTGCGGCGCCAGCATGCCGGACATCATCGCCTTGATGTCGTCGACCACCTCGTAAATGATCGAGTAGTGGCGGATTTCGACGCCATCCCGTTTCGCCATTTCGCGCGCCTGGGGGTTGGCGCGCACGTTGAAGCCGATGATCAGCGCGTCGGAGGCGCGGGCCAGCGTCACGTCGGACTCGTTGATGCCGCCGACGCCGGAATGCAGCACTTGCGCCGTCACCTCGTCGGTGCCGAGCTTGTCCAGCGCGCCGACGATCGCTTCGGAGGAGCCGTGCACGTCGGCCTTGATGACCAGCGGCACTTCCTTCTTCGCGCCCTCGCGGATCTGGTCGAACAGGTGCTCGAACGACGAGCGGCCGACCGGCTTGACCCGGGCCTCGCGGACCTTCCGCTTGCGGAACTCGGAGACCTCGCGGGCCCGCGCGTCGTTCTCGACGACGCTGAGTTCGTCGCCGGCGTTGGGCGTGCCGCCGAGCCCCAGCAGTTCCGCCGGCATCCCCGGCTCCACCGCCTCCAGGCTGGCGCCGGTGGCGTCGGTCAGGCCACGCACCCGGCCCCATTCGCTGCCGGCAACGAAAATGTCGCCGACGCGAAGCGTGCCGCGCTGCACGAGGACGGTGGCGACCGGCCCGCGTCCGCGCTCCAGCTTCGACTCGACGACGACGCCTTCGGCCGGACGGTCCGGGTTGGAGCGCAGATCCAGCAGTTCGGCTTGCAGCAGGATGGTTTCGACGAGCTTGTCCAGGTTCTCGCCGGTCTTCGCGGAGACCTCCACCGCCAGCGTTTCGCCGCCCACGTCCTCGAGCTGGATGTCGTGCTGCAGCAGGTCCGTGCGGATCCGCTGGGTCTTCGCGTCGGGCAGATCGATCTTGTTGATGGCGACGATCATCGGCACGCCCGCCGCCTTGGCATGGCTGATCGCCTCGATGGTTTGCGGCATGATCCCGTCATCGGCGGCGACGACCAGCACGACGATGTCCGTCACGTTGGCGCCGCGCGCCCGCATCTGCGTGAAGGCGGCGTGGCCGGGCGTGTCGATGAACGTGATCTTGCCGCCCTG
>CAZBWP010000009.1:0-4253 GCA_964495295.1 uncultured Rhodospirillaceae bacterium
TGGCGACCCAGCCGGGCGCGTGGTGGGCATCCGCCAGCGCCGTGTGTGTCGGCAGCACGAACAGCGAGTCCCGCCAGAAGGCATCGAGCCCGTCGCCGACGAAGGCAGCATAGCCGACGAAGCCGGCGAGCACCGCACCGACCGCCAGCACGCCCATGGGGATCAGCATGGACAGCGGCGATTCATGGACGTGCGCCATCACCTTCTCGTCGGCCCGCGCCGGACCGTGGAAGGTCATGATCAGCAGCCGCCAGGAATAGAACGCCGTAATGAAGGCCGCGGCGATGCCGAGCCAGAAGGCATACAAGCCGACGCCCGTGTGCGCCGCGAACGCCGACTCGAGAATGACGTCCTTCGAGTAATAGCCGGCGAAGAACGGAATGCCGGCGAGCGCCAGGGAGCCGATCCACATCAAAGCGTAGGTGATCGGGATCTGTCGCCAGATGCCGCCCATGCGCCGCATGTCCTGCTCGTCGGACATGGCATGGATGACCGAGCCGGCGCCGAGGAACAGCAGCGCCTTGAAGAAGGCGTGGGTGGTGAGATGGAAGATGCCCGCCGCATAGGCGGACATGCCGCAGGCGAAGAACATGTAGCCGAGCTGCGAGCACGTGGAGTAGGCGATGACGCGCTTGATGTCGTTCTGGACGCAGCCGATGGTGGCGGCGAAGAACGCCGTGGACGCGCCGACGATGGCGACGACGGCCAGCGCCGTCTCCGAATGCTCGAACAGGGGCGACATGCGCGCCACCATGAAGACGCCGGCGGTGACCATCGTCGCCGCGTGGATCAGCGCCGAGACCGGCGTCGGACCTTCCATGGCGTCCGGCAGCCACGTGTGCAGGCCCAACTGCGCCGACTTGCCCATGGCGCCGACGAACAAAAGCAGGCAGATCAGCGTCATCGCATGGATCTCGGCGCCGAACACCGTGAGCATGGTCTCGGCGTGGTCCGGCGCGGCGGCGAAGATCGTCTCGAACTGCACCGAGTCGAACAGCATGAAGATGGCGAAGATGCCGAGCGCGTAGCCGAAGTCGCCGACCCGATTGACCAGGAACGCCTTGATCGCCGCCGCGTTGGCCGAGGGCCGGTCGTACCAGAAGCCGATCAAGAGATACGATGCGAGGCCGACGCCTTCCCAGCCGAAGAACATCTGCACCAGGTTGTCGGCGGTCACCAGCGACAGCATGAAGAAGGTGAACAGGTTCAGGTACGCCATGAACCGGGGCACGCTCGGGTCGTGGTGCATGTAGCCGATGGAATAGACGTGGACCATGGCCGAGACCACGGTCACCACCAGCATCATCACCGCGGTCAACGTATCGAGGCGCAGCGCCCAGGCGAACTCCAGGGAGCCGGAAGCCACCCACGTGAACAGCTCGACGCGGCCATCGTTGCCGCCGAGGGCGACATGCAGGAACACCGCGATCGCGCACGCCGCCGACAGGATCAGCGCGCCGCAGGTGATCCACTGCGACAGGCGCTTGCTGCGCTCCCGGCGGTCCTCGTCGTCGTTGGCAAAAGCCAGCGCGCCGGCGAGGATGGCACCGATGAGCGGCAGGAGGACCGCGAGGACCGCGAGCGTCGCCATCAAGCCGTCCCTCAGCCCTTCATCAGATTGATGTCTTCCACGGCGATGCTGCCGCGGTTGCGGAAGTAGACAACGAGAATGGCGAGACCGATCGCCGCCTCGGCGGCCGCGACGGTGAGCACGAACATGGCGAAGATCTGCCCGACCAGGTCACCCAGTTCCATGGCGAACGCAACGAAATTCATGTTGACGGCCAGCAGCATCAGCTCGACCGACATCAGGATGACGATGACGTTCTTGCGGTTGAGAAAGATGCCGAAGAAGCCGAGCGCGAACAGGATCGCGGCAACGCTCAGGTAATGGGCAAGGCCGACCTGGAGCATCAGATGCCCTTCCCCATCGGCACCTTGCGGATTTCGAGCGAATCCTCCGGCCGGCGGGCGACCTGCACCGCGATGTCCTGACGGCGGACGCCCGGGCGCCGCCGGTGGGTGAGCACGATGGCGCCGATCATGGCCACGAGCAGGATGATCCCGGCCGCCTGGAAGACGTAGAGGTAATTGGTGTAGATCAGCCGTCCCAGCGCCACGGTGTTGCTCACCGCGTCCGGCGGCGGCGCCGGCGCTTGCACCGCCGTCATCGCCTCGGGCGCCAGGGTCCAGCCGCCGACGACGATCAGCAGTTCGGCCAGCAACACCAGGCCGATCGTCGCGCCGAGCGGCAGGTACTTGAGAAACCCTTGCCTGAGCTCGACGAAGTTGATGTCGAGCATCATCACCACGAACAAGAACAGGACGGCGACGGCGCCGACGTAGACGACCACCAGGATCATCGCCAGGAATTCGGCCCCCATCAGCACGAACAGCGCGGCGGAGTTGAAGAAGGCGAGGATCAGGAACAGGACTGAGTGGACGGGGTTCCGGGCGGAAATGACCATCACGGCGGCGGCGATGGCGACGAACGCGAACAGATAGAATGCCAAACCTTGTATGATCATGTCCCCACCCCGGCCGTCGCGGTGCCGTTGCGCGCTCCGGCGACGCCGGAGCCGTTCTTACCCCCACGCTCGGAAAGGTTCAAGCGCGGCGGCGCCCGGCGGTCACCGATACGGCGCCTCGGCGGCCAGGTTGGCCGCGATCTCGGCCTCCCAGCGGTCACCGTTGGCCAGCAGCCGATCCTTGTCGTAGAGCAGCTCTTCCCGCGTCTCGGTGGCGAACTCGAAGTTCGGCCCCTCGACGATGGCATCCACCGGGCACGCCTCCTGGCAGAAGCCGCAGTAGATGCACTTGACCATGTCGATGTCGTAGCGCGTCGTCCGGCGGCTGCCGTCGGCCCGGGGTTCCGCCTCGATGGTGATCGCCTGCGCCGGGCAGATCGCCTCGCACAGCTTGCAGGCGATGCAGCGCTCCTCGCCGTTGGGATAGCGGCGCAGCGCGTGCTCGCCGCGGAACCGCGGGCTCAGCGGCCCCTTCTCGTAGGGATAGTTCAGCGTCACCGTGGGACGCAGCATGTACCTGAAGGTGAGCGCCATGCCCGAGAGCAACTCGGAGAGGAAGATGGTGCGGGCGCCGCGCGCGATGAAGCTCATGGGAAAGCCCTTCTCACCCTTGTCCCGGCAGCCAGCCGAAGGTCACCAGCACGCCCGCGACGATCACCACGGCAGCCAGCGAGACCGGCAGGAACACCTTCCAGCCGAGCCGCATGAGTTGGTCGTAGCGATAGCGGGGGAAGGTCGCACGCACCCACAGAAAGATGAACAGGCAGAGCGCGATCTTCAGGGCGAACCAGATGGGGCCGGGGATGAAATCCAGGAAACCGAACGGCGGCAGCCATCCGCCGAGAAACAGGATGGTGGTCATCGCCGACATCAGGATCATGTTGGCGTATTCGCCCAGGAAGAACAGGGCGAAGGTCATCGCCGAGTATTCGACGTTGTAGCCGGACACCAGCTCCGCCTCCGCTTCGGGCAGGTCGAAGGGATGCCGGTTGGTTTCGGCGAGCGTCGAGACGAAGAAGATCACCGCCATCGGCAGCAGCGGGAACACGTACCAGTTGAACAGGCCGAGGGGGCCATCCTGGGCGCGCACGATCTCCGACAGGTTGAGGGAGCCGACACACAGCAGCACGGTGATGATGACGAAGCCCATGGAGACTTCGTAGGAGACCATCTGCGCCGCCGAGCGCATGGCGCCGAGGAAGGCGTATTTCGAGTTGCTCGCCCAGCCGGCCATGACGATGCCGTAGACGCCGAGCGACGAGATGGCGAACAGGTAGAGGATGCCGACATTGATGTCGGCGAGCACCAGGCCGTCACCGAACGGGATCACCGCCCAGGCGACGAGGGCCAGGATGAAGGTGACCATCGGCGCGATCAGGAACACCGACCGGTCGGCACCGCTCGGGATCACCGTCTCCTTCAGGAACAGCTTGAGGCCGTCGGCCATGGGCTGCAACAGCCCGAACGGGCCGACCACGTTCGGCCCCTTGCGCAGGTGCATCGCGCCGATCACCTTGCGCTCGGCGAAGGTCAGATAGGCGACGGCGATCAACAGCGGAATGACGATGGCGACGATCTGCAGGACGATCAGGATCGTCGGCCACGCGTAGCCGCTCCAGAAACCGGCGTCATCCATCGGTGCCCGTCCTCGCGTCCTCGTCGCCGTCGCGGGCGCGGCGGCACTCTGCCATCGTCGGCGACGCGCGGCAGATCGGGTTGGTCATG
>CAZBWP010000009.1:4353-16215 GCA_964495295.1 uncultured Rhodospirillaceae bacterium
GGTTGGTCATGTAAAACTCGCGGACCGCGGACCGCAGCGGCGCCTCGCCGATGGCTCCGGGCGCGCCAAAGGCACCCCACGCCGACTCGGTCACGGTCCCGGGCACCCCGAACACCGGGTTTGCGGCAACCAGGCGCGCGCGAACCTGCTCCAGGGTGTCGTACGGCAGCGTGCGACCGAGGGTCGCCGAGAGCGCCCGCAAGATCGCCCAGTCCTCCCGCGCCTCGCCCGGCGGGAAGCCGGCGCGGAATGCCGTCTGCACACGCCCCTCCGTGTTGACGTAGGTCCCATCCTTCTCGGTGTAGGCGGCGCCGGGCAGGACCACGTCCGCGCGGTGCGCGCCGGCGTCGCCGTGATGCCCCTGGTAGACGACGAAGGCCTGGCCGAGGCGCGCGGTGTCGAGTTCATCGGCGCCGAGCAGGTAGACGAAGCCGATATCCCCGGCCGCGGCGCCGTCGAGGATGGCCGCCGTGTCCCGCCCGCCATCGCCGGGCACGAAGCCCAGATCCAGTCCGCCCACCCGCGCCGCCGCGTCGTGCAGCACGTTGAAGCCGTTCCAGCCGGCCGCGGCATCGATCAGGCCACAGCTCTCGGCGATCCGCCGCGCGGCGTCCAGGATGGCGCCACCATCCGGGCGGGCCAACGCGCCCATGCCGAGGATCAGCATCGGCCGCTCGGCCTGCCGCAGAACCTCCGCGAACTCGTGGCTCCCGTCGGCGATCGCGTCGAGCAGCCGCGGATCATCGCCGAAGTGCCGGCTGCGATAGGTGAGATCGACCACCTCGCCCACCAGCCCAACCGGGAACCGGCCCATCAGCCAGCGCTTGCGCAGGCGCGCGTTGATCAGCGGCGCCTCGATGCGCGGATTGGTGCCGATCAGCAGGCAGGCATCGGCAGCCTCGATGCCGGCGATGGTGGTGTTGAACAGATAGCCGGCGCGCGGTGACGGCGGCAGCGCCGCGCCATCCTGGCGGCAGTCCAGGTGCGGCGAGCCCAACTCGGCCATCAGGTCCTTGAGCGCGATCATCGACTCGGCGCAGGCGAGGTCGCCGGCGATGGCGGCGATCCGCTGACCGTCCATGCCCGAGAGCGCGCTCCCGATCGCGGCGAAGGCCTCGTCCCAGGTCGCCGGGCGCAGCCGGCCGTCGCGCCGCACGTAGGGCCGGTCCAGCCGTTGGCGCCTGAGGCCGTCGCAGGCAAAGCGGGTCTTGTCGGAGATCCACTCCTCGTTGATCGCCTCGTTCAGCCGCGGCAGCACGCGCATCACCTCGCCCCCCCGGGTGTCGACGCGGATGTTGCTGCCGACCGCGTCCATCACGTCGATCGACTCGGTTTTGGTCAGCTCCCAGGGACGGGCGACGAAGGCGTAGGGTTTGGAGGTAAGCGCGCCGACGGGGCACAGGTCGATCATGTTGCCCGACAGTTCCGACGTCAGCGCCTTCTCCACGTAGGTGCCGACCTCCATGTGCTCGCCGCGGCCGGTGGCGCCCAGTTCCGGCACGCCGGCGACCTCGGTGGCGAAGCGGATGCAGCGCGTGCAATGGATGCAGCGGGTCATGATCGTCTTGATCAGCGGCCCCAGGTTCTTGTTCTCGACGGCCCGCTTGTTCTCGTGGAAGCGGCTGCGATCGAAGCCGTAGCCCATGGCCTGATCCTGCAGATCGCACTCGCCGCCCTGATCGCAGATCGGGCAGTCGAGCGGATGGTTGATCAGCAGGAACTCCATGACGCCCTTGCGCATCTTGTGCACCGCCGGCGTGTCGGTCTCGATCACCATGCCCTCGGCCGCCGGCATGGCACACGACGCCACCGGCTTCGGCGAGCCCTTCATGGTCACCAGGCACATGCGGCAGTTGCCCGCGATCGACAGCCGCTCGTGGTAGCAGAAGCGCGGGATCTCGATGCCGAGCAGTTCGCACGCCTGCAGCACGGTGTACCCGGCCGGGACCTCGACCTCGGTGTTGTCGATGGTCAGTTTCGGCATCGTCCCGGTCCCTCAGGCCGCGCGCCGCGCGCGCTGCGCTTGGCGCTCCTGAATGCGCCGTTCCAGTTCCGGCCGGAAGTGCCGGATCAGGCCCTGGATCGGCCAGGCCGCCGCATCGCCCAACGCACAGATCGTATGGCCTTCCACCTGCTTCGTCACCTCGGCGAGCAGGTCGATCTCGTCGACACTGGCATTGCCCTCGCCCAAGCGCTCCAGCATCCGCCACATCCAGCCGGTCCCCTCGCGGCACGGCGTGCACTGGCCGCAACTCTCGTGCTTGTAGAACCGCGCCAGCCGGGTGATCGCTTTGACCACGTCGGTCGACCGGTCCATCACCATTACCGCGGCGGTGCCGAGGCCGGACTTGACCGCGGTCAAGGAGTCGAAATCCATCAGCACGGTGTCACAGATGGACCGCGGCAGCAGCGGCACCGATGCGCCGCCGGGGATCACCGCCAACAGGTTGTTCCAGCCGCCGCGCACGCCGCCGGCGTGGCGTTCGATCAGGTCCTTCAGCGGCACGCCCATCTCTTCCTCGACCGTGCACGGCTGGTTGACGTGGCCGGAGATGTTGAACAGCTTGGAGCCGGTATTCTTCGGCCGGCCGAGCCCGGCGAACCAGTCCCCGCCGCGCCGCAGGAGCGTCGGCACCACGGCGATGGTCTCGACGTTGTTGACGGTGGTCGGACAGCCATAGAGGCCGACGCTGGCGGGGAACGGCGGCTTCAGCCGCGGCTGCCCCTTCTTGCCCTCCAGGCTCTCGATCAGTGCGGTCTCTTCGCCGCAGATATACGCGCCGGCGCCCAGGTGCACATAGACGTCGAACGGCCAGTCCGAGCCGGCCGCATTCGGCCCGAGCAGCCGCGCGTCGTAGGCCTCGTCGACGGCCCGCTGCAGCGCTTCCGCTTCCCGGTGGAATTCGCCGCGGACATAGATGTAGGCGGTGTGCGCGCCCATGCCGACGCCGGCGAGCAGGGCGCCCTCGATCAGCTTGTGCGGCTCGTGGCGCAGGATCTCCCGGTCCTTGCACGTGCCGGGCTCGCCCTCGTCGGCATTGACGACCAGATAGTGCGGCCGCCCGGTATCGGCCTTGGGCATGAACGACCATTTCATGCCGGTGCTGAAACCGGCGCCGCCGCGACCGCGCAGGCCGGATTTCTTGACCTCCTCGACGATCCAGTCGCGCCCATTGGCGACCAGCTCCTTCGTCTGGCTCCAGTCGCCGCGTTTCTTGGCGCCCTTCAGGCCGACGTCGTCGAAGCCGTAGATGTTGGTGAAGATGCGATCCTGATCGCGAAGCATGGTGTGCTACCTCAAGCCTTGGTGCCGCGCTTGCCGGCCTTCGTCGTGAGACTGGTCAGCCCACCGACGGGCTCGCAGCTGCGGCGCCCGATTTGCGATCCGGCGGCCGGCGTCTTGCCGTCGCGCAGGTCGCGCAGAACCTGTGCGGCGGTTTCCGGCGTCAGATCCTCGTAATAGTCGTCGTTGATCTGCATCATCGGCGCATTGACGCAGGCGCCGAGGCACTCGACCTCGGAGAGCGTGAACAGGCCGTCGTCGGTACTGCCGCCCCAGTCGACGCCGAGCGTGCGCTTGCAGGCCTCGGCGATGCCGTCCGAGCCGCGCAACCAGCATGGCAGGTTGGTGCACACCTGCACGTGGTGGCGGCCGACCGGCTTCAGGTTGAACATGGTGTAGAACGTGGCGACCTCGTAGACGCGGATCGCCGGCATGTCGAGATAGTCGGCGACGTAGTCCAGCGCCGGCTGCGGCAGCCAGCCCCCCGCCTGCCGCTGCGCCAGATCGAGCAGCGGCATGACCGCGCTCGCCTGCCGTCCCGCCGGATACTTGGCGACGATGGCGCGCGCCCGCTCCGCGTTCTCGGCGGTGAAGGCGAAAGGCTCGCGGGCGGCGGACGCGGGCGCGTCGGTCATCGATCGATCTCCCCGAAGACGATGTCGAGCGAGCCCAGAACGGCGACCGCATCGGCCAGCATGTGGCCGCGGCACAACAGGTCCATGGCCTGGAGATGCGCGAAACCGGGGGCGCGGATCTTGCAGCGATAGGGCCGGTTGGTCCCGTCGGCGACCAGATAGACGCCGAACTCGCCCTTCGGCGCCTCGACGGCGGTGTAGGTCTCGCCCGCCGGCACGTGGAAGCCTTCGGTGTAGAGCTTGAAGTGGTGGATCAAGGCTTCCATCGACTGCTTCATTTCGGCGCGTGGCGGCGGCGAGATCTTGTGATCGTCGACGCGCACCGGCCCCGGCGGCATGCGGTCGAGGCACTGCTTGACGATCTTCAGGCTTTCCCGCATCTCCGCCATGCGCACCAGATACCGGTCGTAGCAATCGCCGTGCTTGCCGATCGGCACATCGAAATCGATGCGGTCGTAGGCATCATAGGGCTGCGCCTTGCGCAGGTCCCAGGGCACGCCGCAGGCGCGCAGGCACGGCCCGGTGAAGCCCCAGTCCATCGCCTGTTCGGCGGTGAGGGCGCCGACGTCGACCACCCGCTGCTTGAAGATGCGGTTCTCCGTCAGCAGGTCCTCGATGTCGTCGATGAACTTCGGGAACGTTTCCGTCCACGCCCAGATGTCGTCGGCGAGCCCCGCCGGCATGTCGAGGGCAACCCCGCCCGGCCGGAAATAGCCCATGTGCATGCGCGCACCCGAAACGCGTTCGCAGAACTCCATCATCCGCTCGCGTTCCTCGAACCCCCACAGCATCGGCGTCATGGCGCCGATGTCCATGGCGAAGGCGCAGATGGTGAAGTCGTGGTTCAGCAGCCGACCGATCTCGGCATAGAGCGTGCGGATGAACTGCGCCCGGGGCGGCGCCTCGATGCCCAGCAGCTTCTCCGTGGCCAGCACGAAGGCGTGCTCCTGGTTCTGCGGCGCCACGTAATCGAGCCGGTCGAAATACGGCACGGCCTGCACGTAGGTCTTGTATTCGATGAGCTTTTCGGTGCCGCGGTGCAGCAGCCCGACGTGCGGATCGGCCCGGTCGATGACCTCGCCGTCCAGCTCCAGCACCAGGCGCAACACGCCGTGTGCGGACGGATGCTGCGGCCCGAAATTCAGGGTGTAGCTGGCGATCTGGGTTTCGGCCATCAGGACGACCCTTCCGGCCCGGCCTTCTCGTCACCCGGCAGGGTGCGCGGCAGACCCTCCCATGGGCTCATGAAATCGAAGGTCCGGAAATCCTGGGTCAGCTTGACCGGCTCATAGACGATGCGCTTCAACTCGTCGTCGTAGCGGACCTCGACGTAGCCGGTCAGCGGGAAGTCCTTGCGCAGCGGATGCCCTTCGAAGCCATAGTCGGTGAGGATCCGCCTGAGGTCGGGATGTCCGGAAAAGAAGATCCCATAGAGATCCCATACTTCGCGTTCCCACCAGTTGGCGGCGCTGTACACACCGGTCACCGTGGGCACCGGCGTCGCTTCGTCGGTGCGCAGTTTCACCCGGATCCGGCGGTTGAGGGTCATGCTGAGCAGGTTGTAGACGACCTCGAAACGCTCCTCGTCCTCGGGCCAGTCGACTCCGCAGACATCCACCAGCTGCTCGAATTGGCAGTTCGCGTCGTCCCGCAGAACTTTCAGGGTCTTGACGATCGCATCGCGCCGAACCGTCACGGCCAGTTCACCGTTCGTCACGGCGACCGACAGAACATCGGCGCCGAGGATCGCCTCGACGATCTCGCCCAGGTCGCGCAGCCCCGCCTCGGTAGTCGTGTCCACCATTGTCTGTTGCCGCTGTGCCGACCTAGCGCCACAACGCTCCCGTCCGCCGGATCTTTTTCTGGAGTTGCAGGATGCCGTACACCAGCGCTTCGGCCGTCGGCGGGCAGCCCGGCACGTAGATGTCAACGGGCACCACGCGATCGCAGCCGCGGACGACCGAATAGGAATAATGGTAATAGCCGCCGCCGTTGGCGCACGACCCCATCGAGATCACATACCGCGGCTCCGCCATCTGGTCGTAGACCTTGCGGAACGCCGGCGCCATCTTGTTGGTCAGCGTGCCGGCGACGATGATCACGTCCGACTGCCGGGGGCTGGGCCGCGGCACCACGCCGAACCGGTCGAGGTCATAGCGGCTGACGTAGGCGTGCATCATTTCGACGGCGCAGCAGGCCAGCCCGAAGGTCATCGGCCACATGGAGCCGGTGCGCGCCCAGTTCACCAGCTTGTCGAGCTGCGCGATCAGGAAACCTTTTTCCTGCAATTCTTCCGTCGCCTGCCGGATCAGGCGATCCTGAGCCACGCCGGGCGGCAGCGGCCGCAGGGCAGCCGGTTGGCCGGTCGTCTCTATTCCCATTCCAGTGCTCCTTTCCGCCATTCATAGATAAAACCGACGGTGAGCACCGCGAGGAAAACCATCATCGACCAGAACCCGAATACCCCGATATCCCCAAGGGATACCGCCCACGGAAACAGGAAGGCGACTTCCAGGTCGAAGATGATGAACAGGATGGCGACCAGATAGAACCGGACGTCGAAGCGGCCGCGGGCGTCCTCGAAGGGATCGAAGCCGCACTCGTAGGCCGAATCCTTCGCGGCATCCGGCTGCTGCGGCGCGACGACGAGGGACATGACCACGGCGGCGGCGGCGATGGCGACGGCGAGCCCGATGAAGATCAGGATAGGGAGATATTCGACGAGCAGGTCTTCCATCATCCTCCCCACGCGGCATCGGGCACGGCACCGGTATGGGCCGGTGCGCTTTGAACCGCTGCGCGCTCGAAGGACTGGCGGGAGTGACGGGACTCGAACCCGCGACCTCTGGCGTGACAGGCCAGCACTCTAACCAACTGAGCTACACCCCCGCGTCACATCCGCGCGGCAGCCGGAAGTGTTCGTGTAGCCCGCGCGTCCCAGGGTGTCAAGGTCGCACCCGACGCAGGTGCAGCATGCCCTTGCGACCGCGGGCGTGGGGGTGGGCGTGGGCGGCGCGTGGTGGGCGGTGACGGGCTCGAACCGCCGACATCCACGGTGTAAACGTGGCGCTCTACCAACTGAGCTAACCGCCCGCCCGGGCGCCCACCATACCGAAGCCGCCGCGTCCGGCTCAAGCCCCGATCGCGGATCCCACGCAGCACCCCCCGCGTCGATCATAGGCCGCCGATTACCGGGCGCCGATGGGCCCGGGGCGCATGGTCTCGGGCAGGTAGGTCGCCAGTTCGGGAAAGATGATCAGGATGCCCACCATCAAGACCATCAGCAGGAACATCGGCAGCGCCGCCCGCGCCACATAGCTGATCTCATGCTGGGTCATGCCCTGCAGAACGAACAGATTGAAGCCGATCGGCGGCGTGATCTGTGCCATTTCGACAACCACGACGACGAAGATGCCGAACCAGATCAGGTCAATCCCGGCCTGCCTGACCATCGGCTCGACGATCGCCATGGTCAGCACCACGGCGGAGATGCCGTCCAGGAAACAGCCGACGATGATGTAGAACACCATCAGCGCCAGGATCAGCACCGTCGGCGAGAGGTCCAGGGAGTCGATCCACGCCGCCAGCGACCGCGGCAGGCCGGTGAAGCCCATGGACAACGACAGAAAGGCGGCGCCGGCCAGGATGAGCGCGATCATGCACGAGGTCCGGGTCGCCCCGAGCAGGCTGGCGACGAAGCTCTCGCGGGTCAGCGATCCCTGCGCCGCGGCCAGCACCAGCGCGCCGACGACGCCGAACGACGCGGCCTCCGTCGCCGTCGCCCAGCCGCGATACATGGAGCCGATGACCAACACCACCAGCAGCATGACCGGAACCAGCAACCGCGCCATCCGCAGCTTCTGCCACAGCGACGTCGGTGGCTCCCGCGGCGGCACCTCGCGCGGATAGGCGTACGACCAGAACACCACATAGCCCATGAACAGGCCCGCCAGCACCAGCCCGGGCAGCACGCCGGCGATGAACAGCTTCGAGATCGACTCGTTGATGCTGACGCCGTAGACGATGAGCGTCAGCGACGGCGGGATCATCAGGCCCAAGGTCGCGGCGCCGGCGAGCGTGCCGACGATCATCCGCTCCGGATAGCCGCGCTTGCGCAGCTCCGGGATGGACATCCGGCCGACGGTGGTCAGCGTCGCCGCCGACGAGCCGGAGACCGCGGCGAAGATCGTGCAGCCGACGATGTTGGTGTGCAGCAGTCGGCCGGGCAACGGCGCCATCCATGGGGCGAGGCCGCTGAACATGTTCTCCGAGAGCCGCGTGCGATAGAGGATCTCGCCCATCCAGATGAACAGCGGCAGCGCCGTCAGCGACCAGCTCGACGAGGCCGTCCAGATGGTGGTGATCATCGCGTCGCCGGCCGGACGCGTGGTGAACAGGGTCATGCCGACGAAGGCAACGCCGAGCAGCGCCAGGCCGACCCACACGCCACTGCCCAGCAGCAGGAACAGGACGAAGAGGAAGAGGCCGGTGAGTTCGAGCTGCTCCATGGGCCCGCCGCCTCATTCCGCCCGCTTGCCGAGCGCGTCGACGACGGCGGTCGGCTGCTCGCCGGCGAGCAGCCGGACGAACTGGTCGAACATGGCAATCGCGAATACCGTCGTGCCCGCGGCCATGGCGATCTGCGGGATCCAGATCGGCGTCGCGTCCTGCCCCTGGGAGATGTCGTTCAGCGTGTACGACAGATAGGTCGCCTTGATGGCGTAATAGGCGAAGTATCCGGCAAGGGCGGTGCCGACCCCGAAGCACCACAGTTCGCCCAAGCGGCGCCAGCGGCCGAGCTTCGACAGCAGCAGGCTGACACGGATGTGGGCACCGTGGTTGAGGGTGTAGGCGAGGGCCAGGAACGACGCGGCTGCCATGGCGTAGCCGGCGTAATTGCTGGAGCCCGGAAACGTCTGCCCGGTCCACCGGGCGGCCATCTGCAGCACGATGATGGCCAGCACCAGAACGAGGAACACCGCGGCGGTCATGCCGCAGGCCACATACAGCAGATCCAGCGCCCGTCGGATCGCCCGCAGGATTCCCGTCATTGGCCGGTCCACCGCTGCGTCATGGGGATCGCGGGAGGATCGGCCACCGCGTCGCTCCCGCCCCGCCTCTGGTGGGATTATTTGGACGCCCGAAAGGCGTCGACGATCGCCTTGCCGTCCGGGCCGGCGAGCTCCATCCATTCCCCGGCCATCGTCGTGCCGATCGTCTCCAGGTCGGCGCGCAGGCCATCGTTGGGCGGCCCGACGGTCATGCCATTGGCCGCGAGCTGGGCGACGTGCCAGTCCGAGAGCTGCGCCGAGCGCGTCGAGCCCGCCCGTTCCGCCATCATGGCAACGCCGCGAACCGCATTGCGGGTGGCCTCGTCCAGGGCCTCCCAGGCGTCCTTGTTGGCGACCACGTAGTTGCGCGGCAGCCAGGCGGCGACGTCGTAGAAGTGGCTCACATGCTCCCAGACCTTGCGGTCGTAGCCGGTGGACCCCGACGAAATGAATGCCTCGGCGACGCCGGTGGCGAGCGCCTGCGACAATTCCGCCTCCTCGATCTGCACCGGCACCATGCCGGACAGCGCCGCCATGCGCGCGGTCGAGCTGTTGTAGGAGCGGAACTTGACGCCCTTCAGATCGTCGACGCCGTTGATCTCCTTGTTGACGTAGAGACCCTGCGGCGGCCATGGCACGGCATAGAGCAGCACCAGGTTCTGTTCGGCGAGGACCTTCTCGATGGTCGGTTTTGCCGCGCGGTAGAGCCTGTCCGATGCCTCGTACGAGGTCGCCAGGAACGGGATCGAATCGACGCCGAAGATCGGGTTCTCGTTCTGGTGGGCGGACAAAAGCCGTTCGCCGATCGGCGCCTGTCCGGTCTGCACGGCCCGCTTGATCTCGTTGCCCTTGAACAGCGACCCGCCGCCGTGCACGACGATCTCCAGCTTGCCGCCGGTGGCGACCTTGACCGCCTCGGCGAACGCCTTGCCGTTCTCCGTGTGGAAGTTGCTGTCGGCGTACGCCATGGGCATGTCCCATCGCTCCGCCGTGGCCGGACCAGCCACCAGCAGGGCCACCGCCACCACCACCGCCGCGAGACCTGAGTTCAACCACTTCGCCATGCGTGTTGCCATGCGTGTTCTCCCCAATGTCAGGGTGCCGACGGGCTCGCCGCGGAGGCGGCCAGCGGACGCGGTGCCGCCCCTCAACGGCCGATCCGAACGACAGCATACACCGAAATTTCGGCGTTGACCGCTGTCGCCATTCGTCAATTTGCAATCTTAGTCGCGCTGCCAAGGTGAAATGACAACCATAAATCGTCATGGCCGAGACCGAAAAAAACGTCCCGCGCGCCGCGGCATGGAGCACACCCCCTGCCCGCACGCGACGGTGGCGATAAGTCGGCGATCAGTCCCGGGGTGCCGCGCGACCTTGACCGTCGCCGCGCCGGGCCCCTTCTAAGCAGTGCAGACGCCCTCGACAGCTTCAAGGCACGCGCCCCATGCCCGACGGACCCTCCGAACAGACCGTGACCGTGCTGTCGGCCATCCACGACGTCCCCGCACCCGCCTGGGATGCCTGCGCCGGCGCGGCGGACCCGTTCGTGTCGCACGCCTTCTTCGCCTGCCTGGAAGACAGCGGCGCCGTCGGTCCGGAGGCGGGCTGGCTGGCGCGCCACCTGGTGGTGCGCGACGCCGGCGGCGCGCTGCTCGGTGTCGCGCCGCTCTACCTCAAGGGACACTCCTATGGCGAGTACGTGTTCGACTGGGGCTGGGCCGACGCCTACGAGCGCGCCGGCGGCCGCTACTATCCGAAGCTGCAGGCGGCGGTGCCGTTCACGCCGGTGCCGGGCCGGCGCCTGATGCTGGCGCCGGGTGCGCCCGAGGGGGTGGCCGACGGGGTGGCCGACGCGCTTGCCGCCGGAATGGCGCAGTTGGGTGACCGGCTCGGCGCGTCCTCGGCGCATGTGACCTTCTGCACCGAGGCGGAGTGGCGGCGGCTCGGCCGGATCGGCTATCTGCAGCGCACCGGCGTGCAGTTCCACTGGCACAACCGCGGCTATGGGACGTTCGATGCCTTCCTCGACGATCTCACCTCGCGCAAGCGCAAGGCGATCCGCAAGGAACGGCGCGCCGTCGCCGATGGCGACATCCGGCTCTGCATCCGCAGCGGCGGCGACATTGCTGAGCGCCACTGGGATGCGTTCTTCGCCTTCTACAGCAACACCCACGACCGCAAGTGGGGGCACGCCTACCTCAACCGCCGCTTCTTCTCCCTCCTCGGCGAACGGCTCGGCGACCGCGTGGTGCTGGTGCTGGCGGAGACGGCCGACGGCCGGCCGGTCGCCGGCGCCCTCAACCTGCGCGGCGCCTCGGCCCTCTACGGCCGCTACTGGGGCTGTCTGGAGCGCTACAAGTTCCTGCATTTCGAGGCCTGCTACTACCAGGCCATCGACTATGCCATCGCCCACGGCATCGACCGCGTCGAGGCCGGCGCCCAGGGGCCGCACAAGGTGCAGCGGGGCTATCTGCCGGTGACCACCTACAGTGCGCACTGGATCGCCGACGAGCGACTGCGCACCGCGGTCGCCCGGTTTCTCGACCACGAGCGGGTGCAGGTGGAGCGGGAGATCGCCGCCCTCGCCGCCGAGTCCCCGTTCCGCGCCGACCGCGACGCGGCAGCGCCGGGCGGCTGACCGCTGGATCGGCGCCGACCGTCACGTTGACCCGGCGCAGCTTTACCGCGCGTTTACGTCTGCCGCTTACACCCGGTGGCAGCCCCGCCGTCGGACGCCCCCGCGATGCCCCCTCAGCCGATGCCCTCCGCTTTCGTGTTTGCCGCCGTCTGCCTGATCGGCGCGGCCATGGCAACGCCGGCCCCGGCGCAGCCGGCCCAGGCCCAGGGCGAGCGCTGCGTCGTGCTCGGCCGGGCGGGCGGCGCCATCGTCCTC
>CAZBWP010000009.1:16315-25287 GCA_964495295.1 uncultured Rhodospirillaceae bacterium
GGCGGCGGCAAGTGGTCGCGGTCCGGCTACATGGTGGCGCCCGCCTCGATGGTCACCGTGGCGACGAACGGTGCGTCCGGCCTCCGCCTCGCCGACGAACGCGCCTGCGGCCGCCCCTGAGGCAACGGGGGCACCCGCCGGCATTACATCGGCAACAGCCGCCATTTCGCCACCGCGTCCGCCCAGTGGGCATCCACCTTGGCGCGGTCCGCCTCCAGGATCTCGTAGCGATTGGTGCGGTAGCCGCCGAGCGACTCCAGATAGGCGGCGACGCGCGGCCGCGCCGCGTCCCACCCCGGCAGTGAAAGCTGCCCATGGATCTCCGCCAGCACGTCCTCGGGCGCCCGGATCAGGCGCTCGTAGCTCACCTCGATCAGCCGGCCGGCCGGCACGTCGCGGCTCTCCCGGTCATAGGCGGCCATCAGCCGGGTGAAGGTGGCCAGCACGAACGCTTCGATGTCGATCGCGTCCGACGGCTGCAACGCCAGCTCCGACAGGATCGCCCGGAAATAGTGCCGCGTGGAAACGAACACCCGGTACGGATCGCGCCGGATATGGATGAACTGCGCCTCCGGCCAGATCTGGCGGAGGCGGGCGATGCGCGCCGTGTACACCGGGTTCTTGATGACCACCCGCCTTGCTGCCTGATGCAGGGCGATCTTCTCCGCGAAGCACTTGGCGAGGTCGGCCCAACGCGCGATCTCCGCCTGGCTGACGCCGTCGAAAAACACGCCGCGATCGATCAGCCGCTGAAAATGCCTCGGAAAATAGATGGCGTGGAACACCGAGAGCGGCTGCATGTTGGCCAGCGGGATCTCGTCCTCCTGCGGCGCCGTCGGCGTCACCGCCACGCGATCCACGTGCCGATCGGCCGGCAGGGCCTTTTCCAGCAGCGGCCTGAGCCAAGTGCCGAGCGTCAGCAGCTGGTCGGGCAGGCCGCTGGCGATCGGCGAGATGTGGCCGAAGGCCGGCGAACAGCCGAGCAGGCTGTGCAGATGGGTGGTGCCGGTGCGCCAGTGGCCGACGATGAACAGCGGCGCATCCGGCGGCGGCCGCGTGCGACGGCGGCGCATCAGCAGCGCCGCCTCCACCGGGCGCAGCGGCGTGCGGGCGAGCGCGCTCAGCAGCATCACGCACACAAGCCCGGCATGCCGTGGCGCCACCGGCCCGGTCTCGACCAGCGCCCGCAGCAGCGTCGTGAGCCGCGCACCCATCAGCGGATGCAGGACGCTCGGCCCGGCACCGCTCATTCCGGATAGCCCCAGCGGGCGAAACAGGGACGCCAGGCGTCCGCGACACGCCGCCGCGTCGCCTCCGGCAAGGCGCGATAGGTGTTCTTCTGGTAGCCGGCAATGGACCGAACGTAGCGCTCCAGGGGCGCGCGGGCGTTTTCGAAATCGCCGAGATCGAGGGTCCGATAGATCCGTTCGACGACGCCGATCGGATCGGCCTCCAACTCCGCGAAAGCGATTTCGACGAACTGCCCCGGCGGGATGCTTCCAAGATCCTCGAAGAACGCATCGTACATCGCCCGGTAGCGCCAGAGGACGAAATCGACCAATCCATCCTCGAACCCGCTCTGATACGCATAGAGCGGCACCGTGTCCCGTTCCATCTTCAGCGTCGACCGATAGACCTCGTAGGGGTCGCGATGAATGTGGATGAAGCGGGCGTCGGGATAGAGATCGAGGATCAGCGGGATCTTTCCCGTGTGATCGGCCGCCTTGAACAAAAGGGTCCGGTCCAGGCCGTGCCGCACCAGCAGCTTGCGGGCAAACCGGTCGAGTGCCGCCTGCCAGCGCCGCTTCTCCTCGGCGCTGGCGCCGCCCATGGTGAGGTAGGCCTTGAAGCGGTCGCGCAGCCGGGGAAAGTGGCGCGCCATCTGGATCGAGAGAAAACTCGACGTGCAGATGGCCCGCTCCTCCTCGATCGGCGCGTTGGGACCGAAACTGACGTTGTCCTGCGGTCGCTTGCGCGGCGCGAGCCGTTCGGCCCAGCCGCTGGCGATCCCCTCGAAGGTAAGAAACGTGTGGGGAAACACCGCCTGCAGCACCGTCGGATAGGCGAAGCGCGAATCCTGCGCGAGCAGGTTCCAGAGGTGCGTCGTGCCGCTCCGGTGGTGGCCGAGCACGAACACTGGCCGGCGCACCTGGAGCCGCTCGATCGTCGCGGCGTGCCGGCGTGCCTCGCGGCCGGCCAGCGCGGAGTTCAGCACGCTCATCGCCAAGGTGAAGGCGGTGCGCGGCCAGTAGCGGGGCGAGATCGCGGTCCCGTGGCGGCGGAGGATGCGCGCCCAGTCGCCGAACGTCACCCCCGCCAGCGGGCTGAACAGCCACCGCGCCAGCGACAGGCGCACCGCGTCCGCGCCCTCACCGGAGCCCGCCCCGGTACCTTTCGGCACCGTCATCGGCGTGCGGCCAGCGCGTGCCCTGCGAGCGACGAGCCGAGGGACCAGATCGCCCCCGGAACCTTGTGGCAGTCGGCGATCACCTGGTCGAACGCGGAGACGATCCACTCGGCGTCGGCGTCGGAAATCACCAGCGGCGGCAGCAGCTTGATGACGTGCATCCCATGCCCGGCCACCTGGGCGAGGATCCGGTGCTCGGTGAACAGCGGGATCAGGATCATCTGGCTGAACAGCGACTTGTTCGCCTTCTCCAGCATCGCCCACGACGCACGGAGCCGCAGGCTCTTCGGCGGACCGAACTCCAGCGCGATCATCAGGCCCTTGCCGCGAACG
Source organism: uncultured Rhodospirillaceae bacterium (assembly GCA_964495295.1). Lineage (GTDB taxonomy): Bacteria > Pseudomonadota > Alphaproteobacteria > Rhodospirillales > Defluviicoccaceae > CAZBWP01. The sequence goes on from CAZBWP010000009.1 coordinate 19,056, forward strand.
GCGTGCACGAACTCATACTTGGCGACGAACGGCGCCATGGCGGCCACCAGCCGCTCGCCCATCGTCTTCGCATGGGCGACGAGCTTCTCGTCCTCGATCACCTTGAGCGTGGCGAGGCCCGCGGCCATGGCGGCATTGTTCTTGCCGAAGGTCGAGCCGTGGATGACCGCCCGCTCCATGCGGTCGAACACCGCATCGAAGATCCACGTCTTGCTGAGCACGGCGCCGACGGGGATCTGCCCGCCGGACAGCGCCTTGGCGCTGACCAGCATGTCCGGCTCGACGCCCCAGTGTTCGACGGCCCACATCGCGCCGGTGCGGCCGAGGCCGGTCTGGATCTCGTCGGCGATGAACACCGTGCCATAGTGTGCGCACAGGCGCTTCGCCTCGGGCAGGAAGGCATCGTCCGGAATGTTGACGCCCTTTCCCTGGATCGGCTCGACGATGAAGGCGGCGACGTCGCGCCGCCGCAGCGCGGCGTCCAGCGCCGCCAGGTCATTGAACGGGATCGCCTCGCACCCCGGCAGCAGCCCGCCGAAGCCGGTGCGGAACATCTCGTCGCCACACACCGACAGGGCTCCGAACGTCAGCCCGTGGAAGCCATGGTCGCAGTAGATGATCCGCTCCCGGCGGGTCGCGTAGCGCGCCATCTTGAGCGCGCCTTCAACCGCCTCGGTGCCGGAATTGGCGAAGAACACCTTGTTGAGACCCGGGCCGGGGGCGCACTTCACCAACGCCTCGGCGAGCAGGCCGCTGAGCAGCGAGACGTCCATCTGCACCAGGTTGGGCAGGTCGGCGTCCAGCACCTCCTTGATGGCGTCGTTGACCACCGGGTGGTTGCGGCCGAGCGCGAACACCCCCCAGCCGCTCAGCAGATCCAGGTACTTGTTGTCGTGCTCGTCGAACAGGTAGGGGCCGACGCCGCGCCGGTAGTTGCGATCGAAGCCGATCGTCTTCAGGACGCGCACCATCTGGGCGTTCAAGATCTGCTCGTGCAGCTTGAATTTGTCCTGGGCACGCGTCTCCAACAAAGTCCGTATGAATTGCGCCATCAATCACCTGAAGGTCCCGGGGGAGTCGGGTTCGTGGTGTCGTGCATCGACCCCTTGATACGCGGCCGATCCGACTCGGATCCCTTGCCTTTCATAGCCTGCATGCTCTCGACGGTCAGCCAGTAAATCACCCCAGGCAGCGCGACCGCGATCTCGCGCACCCGCGTCGCCAGAGACACCGCGATCAGCGCCGCCGGCGGCAGGCCGTACAAGGCGCCGACGGCCGCGAACATGCCCTCCTGCACGCCGAGACCGCCCCAGACGAAAAATGCCGCACCGCGCACGGCAAAGCCGACGACGCGCAGGGTGACGGCGTCCAACAGGCTCAGGTCCAGGCCCATCAGCGCACCGGCGGCCCAGACCTCCAGCGCCAGCAGCACGGCCGAGCCGACGCGCAGGGCGACCGCCAGGACGAACGCCCACGGCCGGGTGTAGATCGCCCGCAGTTCGCGCTCCACCTCCTGCGTGCTGGCATGGATCCGCACCATGGCATCCTTGCCGGAGCGCGCCAGCCGCGCCGTCATCGCCGAAGTACCCTGCGACCGTTGCAGCCGGATGAAGCCCAGCACCCCGAGCCCCAGCAGGCCGGCGGTCGCCGCGGTGCCGGCAATCAGCGAGGCATCGGCATGCTGCGCCGCCAACAGGGCGATGCCGAGCGCCAGCAGCGCGAACGCCGTCGCCGCCTGGGACGTCTTGTCGGCGATGACCGAGGCGATCGCCACCGGCGGCCGCGTCCGGGCGAGCACGAGCAGCCGCACGCGCACCAGATCGCCGCCCAGGTTGGCCACCGGCAGCAGCAGATTGACCGACTGGCCGACCCACGTGGCCGGCGCCAGCCGGCGCCAGCGGGGCCGCTCGGCGGGCGGAAAGATCACCCCCCACGCGAGGGTGTGCGGCCCGATCTGGAAGACGTGGAAGCCGACGAGGAGCAGCAGCGCGGGGCCGCCCGCGGCCAACGCCTTGGCGATGTCATCGACGCCGGCGTAGAGGGTGAGCCCGACCAGCGCACCGACGCCCAGCACCAGCCCGATGACGGAGGTCAAGCGGCGGCGGCTCGGCCACCCGGATTTCGGCGTCGGGGCCATTGCGATGGTCACACCGGGACGAAACGGTCATCGAGGCAACGGCGGGGCGCGGCCGACCCGAGCCGCAGCTATGCCTCCCACTCCGCGAGCACGCTGGCCGCCTCCGTCAGGCGCACCTCGGGGCGCAGCTCCGGTCCGTGACCGTCGACCATGGCGGGGAACAGCGCCTCGGTATAGTCGGGGCGCTGGTGCACGAAGCCGCGGGCGGCGACATGCGGATGGGTCGGCAGGTCGGCGTGGCCGACGACGGCGAGGTAACAGCACTCGGCGTCGGGCAGGAGCGCGTCCCAGTGCGCCAGCGGCCGGGTGGCGAACAGCGCCGCCACCTCGGCGATGAGCGCGCTCTGAGGCAACGGCTCCCACTGCCGGGCGATCCAGTCGGGGCGGCCCACGGCGGTGCAGAAGTTGGCCCAGAATTTCGGCTCGAGCGGGCTCAGCGTGACGTGGCGATCGTCGGCCGTGCGGTAGATCTGATAGCAGGCGGAGCCGCCGGTGAGCAGGCCGAGGCCGCGCCGCGTGTCGAAGGCGAACGCCAACTCCTGCAGGGCGATCAGCGATTCCGCGAGACTGACGTCGAGAAACGCGCCGCCGCCGCCGCGCCGCTGGGCGAACAGGGCACCGAGAATGACGATCACCGCCTGCAAGGCCCCGGCGTGGTCGGCCATCGGCGGAAACGGGATCACCGGGCCGTCCCGCGTGCCCGTCGACTCGAGGGTCCCCGACAGCGCCTCATAGTTGAGGTCGTGGCCGGTGGCCAGCCGCAGCGGTCCCGTCTGCCCGTAGCCCGACAGCGCGCAGTGCACCAGGTTCGGGTTCAGCGTCTTCAGCCGGGCCTCGCCGAACCCGAGCCGCTCCATCACGCCGGGGCGGAACGATTCCAGCAGGACGTCGGCGCGCGCCACCAGGCGCTCGAACGCGGTGTGCTCGTCCACCGACTTGAGGTTCATTTCGACGACGCGCTTGCCGGCGTTGACGATGTGCCAGTAGGGCGAGACCGTGCGCGTGCCCTGGGCATCGAGGCTGCGGCCCGGCTCGCCGCCGGGCGGCTCCACCTTGACCACGTCGGCCCCCATGTCGGCCAGCATCCGGGTCGCGAACGGACCCGGAAGATATTGGCTCAGGTCGAGGACGCGAACGCCCTCGAGAAACCTAATCGCCATCCGCCCCCCCTGCGGCGGCGTCACCGGCCGATCAGGGGGCCGGCGCCGCCTCGTCTGTCGTTTCCCCGCTCTGCGGTGGCGCCGGTGGCACCGGTGGCGCCGGTGGCGCGGCCTCGGGGTAGCTGAACGTCGGCTTGCCGTCCTCGATGGCCACGCGGACGACACCGCCACGGGAGAGCCTGCCGAACAGCAGTTCTTCCGCCAGCGGCCGCTTGATGTGCTCCTGGATCACCCGGGCCAGCGGCCTCGCCCCGTAGCGCTGATCGTAGCCCTTGTCTGCCAGCCACTTGCGCGCCTCGTCGGTGAGTTCGATCACCACCTGCCGGTCGGCGAGCTGCACCTCCAGCTGCATCACGAACTTGTCGACGACCCGCCCCACCACCTCGTGCGACAGCGGCGCGAACGGGATGATGGCGTCGAGGCGGTTGCGGAACTCGGGCGAGAACATGCGCTCGATCGCCTCGGTGTCGTCGCCGATCCGCGCCTCGCGCTCGAAGCCGATCGCCGGCTTGGCGAGCTCGGCGGCGCCGGCATTCGACGTCATGATCAGCACCACATTGCGGAAGTCGACGCCCTTGCCGTTGTGGTCGGTCAGCTTGCCGTGATCCATGATCTGCAACAGGATGTTGAACAGATCGGGGTGCGCCTTCTCGATCTCGTCGAGCAGCAGGATGGAGTGCGGCTGCTTGTCGATGGCATCGGTGAGCAGCCCGCCCTGATCGAAGCCGACATAGCCCGGCGGCGCGCCGATCAGGCGGGACACCGTGTGCCGTTCCATGTACTCGGACATGTCGAACCGCACCAGCTCGATGCCGAGGACATGCGCGAGCTGCCGCGCCACCTCGGTCTTGCCCACCCCCGTGGGGCCGGAGAACAGGTAGCAGCCGATCGGCTTCTCCGGCTCGCGCAGGCCGGCCCGGGCCAGCTTGATGGCGCTGCTGAGCGCGGCGATCGCCGTGTCCTGACCGAACACGACCGTCCCGAGATCGCGCTCCAGGGTCATCAGCACCTTGCGGTCGTCGGTGGAAACGCTCTTCTGCGGGATGCGGGCGATCTTGGCGACCACCTCCTCCACGTCCTTGACGGTGACCGTGGAGCGCCGCTTGTTCGGCGGCAGCACCATGCGCGACGCGCCGACCTCGTCAATCACGTCGATGGCCTTGTCCGGCAGCTTGCGATCGTTGATGTAGCGCGATGCCAGTTCCACCGCCGAGCGCAACGCCTCGGCCGTGTAGCGGACCTGATGGTGCGCCTCGAAGTAGGGCTTGAGGCCGCGCAGGATCTTCACCGTATCCTCGACCGAGGGCTCGTAGATGTCGATCTTCTGGAAGCGGCGGACCAGCGCCCGATCCTTCTCGAAATGATTGCGGTATTCCTTGTAGGTGGTCGAGCCGATGCACCGCAGGCTGCCCGCCGCGAGCGACGGTTTCAGGATGTTCGACGCATCCATGGAGCCGCCGCTGGTGGCGCCGGCGCCGACGACCGTGTGGATCTCATCGATGAACAGGATGGCGCCGGGCGTCGCCTCCAGCTCGGTGATCACGTTCTTCAGGCGCTCCTCGAAATCGCCGCGATAGCGCGTGCCGGCGAGCAGCGAGCCCATGTCGAGGGCGAAGATCACCGCGTCGCTGAGCACTTCCGGCACCTCGTCCATGACGATACGCCGCGCCAGCCCCTCGGCGATGGCGGTCTTGCCGACCCCCGGATCGCCGACATAGAGCGGGTTGTTCTTGCTGCGCCGGCAGAGGATCTGGATCGTCCGCTCGATTTCGGCATCGCGACCGATCAGCGGGTCGATCCGCCCCTCGGCGGCCTTGCGGTTGAGATCGACGCAGTAAGCCTCAAGCGCCTCATGACCCTTGCGCACGGCCCGCTCGCCCGTCGCCTCTTCGTCGGCCCCCTGCACCGGCCGGCGGCGCCCTTCGCCGGGCACCTTGGCGATCCCATGTGAGATGAAATTGACGGCATCGAGGCGCGACATCTCCTGCACCTGCAGGAAATGCACGGCGTGGGACTCGCGCTCCGAGAACAGCGCCACCAGCACGTTGGCGCCGGTGACCTCTTCCCGGCCGGACGACTGCACGTGGATGACCGACCGCTGCACGACACGCTGGAACCCCGCGGTCGGCTTGGCGTCGCCGCGCGCCGCCGTTTTCAGGCCATCGAGTTCGGTTTCGATGAACGCCTTCAGATCCGTCCGCAGTTGCTCCGTGTCGACGCCGCAGGCCCGCAGCACGGGCTTCGCGTCATCGTCCTCGGTCAGCGAGAACAGAAGATGTTCGAGGGTTGCGTACTCGTGGCGCCGTTCGGTCGCCAGGGCGAGCGCGCGATGGAGAGACTGTTCGAGATTACGTGACAGCATGCTCAGGCCTCACTCGCCGCCGTCCTTTTCGATGGTGCACTGGAGCGGATGCTGATGCTGCCGAGCCATGCCCATCACCTGGTTGACCTTGGTTTCCGCGACCTCGTATGTGAACACGCCACAGACGCCGACGCCGCGATGGTGGACGTGCAACATGATGCGCACGGCCTCCTCATGATTCTTGCCGAAAAACCTCTCCAACACGTGTACGACGAATTCCATCGGCGTATAATCGTCGTTCAACATCAGCACCTTGTACATCGACGGCTTTTTCGTCTTCGGGCGGGTGCGGGTGACGACGCCCGTCGATGGCCGTTCTGGGACTTTCGGCTGTTTTGGCGTGGTCATTTCTCCGATCATCCACTGGCACTGACTGACTGGTCCGGTACGACCTGGCAGTGACTCGTCTGCCATCCGCTTGACGTTCGCGTCGGTCGACCCGGGGCAACAGCGCGCCTTCGCACCATAGCCTTCGCAACAGACATGGGCGCGCGGCGCCGCGGAAGCCACAACGAATATAGTCGATTCTCGGAAGGACGAAAGGGCGCTCTGACCGGCGGCACCGGCGCCGCA
>CAZBWP010000010.1:0-3915 GCA_964495295.1 uncultured Rhodospirillaceae bacterium
CCGCCGAGCTGCGCCACGTCGACCCGTTCGGCGCGCTTGACGATCTTGTCCGTGGAGGTGCGGATCTGCCGCAGATCGTCTTCGGCCTGACGGAAATGGTCTTGCAGGCGGCCCACCCGCGCGTCCAGGCGCCCCACGTCGTCGGCCAGCGCCCGCAGTTCACCCTCGATCAGCTGCGCCTGGGCGCGCAGGTGCACGTCCTTCAGGACCGCGCGAACGGTGTTCAAGGTCGCCCACAGGGTGGTCGGCGCGACGATCCAGACCCGGCGCCGGAACGAGTCCTCGACGACGTTGCGGAAACTCGTGTGCAGTTCGGCGTACACCGCCTCCGACGGCAGGAACATGAGAGCGGAGTCGGCCGTCTCGCCCGGGATGATGTAACGCTCCTGGATATCGCGGACGTGCTTCTGAACATCGGCGCCGAAGGCCCGGCCGGCCTGGACCTTCGCCTGCGGTGTCTCGGCGGCGCGGAGTGCCGCATAGCTTTCCAGCGGAAACTTGGCGTCGATGACGATCCGACCGGGCGGGTTGGGCAGCGTCAGCACGCAGTCGGCCCGGCGGCCGTTGGACAGGCCGACCTGGAAAGCATAGGCGGATTTCGGCAGGGCCGCGATCACCAGGTCATGGAGCTGCACTTCACCGAAGGCGCCACGGGCCTGCTTGTTCGCCAGGATGTCCTGCAGGCTGGAGACCTGCGAGGCCAGGGCCGTGATGTTCTTCTGGGCGGCGTCGATGAGGGCCAGGCGCTCGTGCAGGACGCGCAGGGTCTCGCCGGTCTTTTCCGTCTGCAACGCGAGGCCGTCGCCGAGCCGGTGGGCCAGCGAATCGAGGCGCTGACTGACACTCGATTGGGTCTGTTCGAGGCGGCCGGACAGTTCGAACTGGGCGCGCGCCAGACGCTCGGTGGTCTCGGCGACCTGGCCCAGACGAACCACCGTTTCCGCCCGCGTGCGCTCGCCGCGGAGCAGGCCGAACAGAAAGAGGCCGACGATGGCGAGGACGACGAGCCCGCCGCCGACCATCGCCGCCATCAGGTTCGGATCGCCGATTACGATGTCGCTCACTGTGGAGTGCTCCCTGCCGCGGTCGGACCTTGCACCACCGATGTCGGGGACGCAAACTCAGGCATCGCAGCATGCCCCGCACCCGCGCCCCGATCCTGCCGACCGGGCCAACCTGGAGCCGCCGCCATGCACTCGTCCACCGCCGCCATCGTCATCGCCCTTCTCGCCGGCGCTGCGTTCGCCTCGCGCGGTCTTGCCGAAAACCCTGCGGAGATTCGCCTCGCACCCGGCGAGCGCAGCGATCTCAGACTCACCGTCTATGGCAATGGCCTCGCCCTGGTCAGCGACACGCGCTCCGCGGACCTCGCGACGACCCCCGAGCGGTTCGTGTTCGACGGCGTCAGCCGCCGGATGATCCCGTCGAGCGCGCTGGTGTCGGCCGCAGCGGGACTGCGCGTGCACGCCATGGAGTATGACACCAACGTGCTGACCGCGGCCGCATTGCTCCAGCGCTCGCTGGGCGCCACCGTCGGCGTCGTCCGGACCCATCCGACCACCGGCGAGGACAGCGTCGAGGACGCCGAGGTGCTGAGTGTCGACGGTGGCGTCGTGCTGCGCTATCGCGATCGCATCGAAACCGGCGTGCCCGGCCGTCTGGTCTTTCCGGCGGTGCCAGGGGACCTGCGCGCGCAGCCGGCGCTGATCGCGACCCTCGCGGCCGACGCCGCGGCACCGCAACCGCTCACCCTCACCTACCTGTCCGAGGGGCTTTCGTGGAGCGCCGACTATGCCATCGTGCTGAACGATGCGGCGATGACCCTCAGGATCGACGGCCGCGCCACCATCGTCAACGAGAGCGGCATCGACTATGACGACGCCAGCGTGGCGCTCATCGCCGGCGAGGTGAACCGGGCCGGGATCGCGACGCGGGGCGTGCGCATGGATGCCGCGGTCAGCGCCATGCGGGAAGCGGCCCCAATGGCCGCACCACCGCCCGAGCGCGAGACCTTCGGCGACTTGCACCTCTATCACCTCCCCCGCACGGTGACCCTCGCCGACGGCAAGAGCCGGCAGATCGCGTTGACGGGTGCCGACGGCGTGCCGTTCGAGCGGCGCTATGTCAGCGAGAGCGGCGTCAACGTTTTCGGTGCCGCCGTCGGCCAGACGCTGCCCGACCATCCCGTCGTCCGCCTGCGCTTTGTCAACGCGGCCGAGACCGGCGGCGGGGAGCCGTGGCCCGACGGCCTCGCCCGGATCTACGCGCCCGACGCGGGCGGCACCCTCCGGCTGCTCGGCGAAGGGCTACTCGCGCGGACGCCGCGCGGCGAACGCGCGGAGTTGACGCCCGGCCGCGCCTTCGACATCACCGTCCGCCGCACCCAGACGGATTTCGTGCGGAGCGGTCTCGGCGAGGGCGTGTTCGAGAGCGCCTATCGCATCGAGGTGCGCAACGCCAAGGAGGCGGCGGTCTCGGTCGACGTGGTCGAGCGGCTGCCCGGCGACTGGCGGATCCTGGAGGAAAGCGCCCCGCACCAGAAGGAGCAAGCGGCGGAGGCGCGGTGGACCGTCGACGTGGCGCCCGGCGCCGTGGAAACCATCACCTATCGGGTGCGTGTGACGACTCGGTGACCGCGTCGCAGGCGGGCAGCGGCCGGTCGGTTGCCATCCGGATCCAGACCGCGACCGGGTGGGGCGACGCGGGATCCCAGCAGAACGGCACCGGCGCCGCGGTCCCCGGATCGTAGCGGGCACCGAGGATCGCCAGGAAACACGCGAACCAGGCGGCGGCGAAACCGGCGACCCAGAGCCGACCGTGACGCGGTCGCGCCGGCCGATCGCGATAGCGGGAGGCGCCGAAGGCATCGGCACGCAACGGCCCCGCCGCCTGCGCCTCGTGAACCTGGCGCACCAGGTGAGTCACCCAGCCCGGCACCGAGCCGTGGAACATGTAGCGGGCGAAGGCGCGTTCGAGGTCGGCGTCGGCCGGCTGCCGACCGAACCAGCGCCGATAGGCGAGGCGGACGAAATCGTACTCTAGCAAGCCGAGCGCCGCCGCCGCTTCGGCGACGCCGCGGCAGGCCGCGGAACGGTCCGGCATTCTCTCACGACGGCCGATGGCCGGGTCCCTCGCCAAGGTGCCCACTCACCAGGAGATTGGGACGACCAGGGCCGATCGCCATGGCGGGGCTGGCGGAACCGGGAAGCGGGACCGTCCGAGAGTCCGCGAGGAGGACGGGCTTCCGCGAGGAGGACGGGCCAGCCGGACCAGGGCTGGCGGCCGGCCGCCTCAGATGCGGGCCTTCGGCAGGAACGGATCCGGCTCGAAACCCGACAGTGGATCGTGTTCCGGCTCCGTCGGGCTCGGCAGGTCGTGGACATGCACGTCGTCGCCCGAGTTCCGCTTCATGATGTCGACGGCGCTTGTCTCGCGGTCGGCGTTACGCACGCGGACCCACAGCAACAGCCCGCCCTTGGCGAGCTGATCCTCGACCGAAAGCGCACGCTCCTTGCCGATGCGGCGCGACAACCAGGCGCCGAGCGCGCCGCCGCCGCTGCCGAACACCAGCGCGCCGACGATCGCCCAGCCGAGCGCACCGCCCGAAGCGACGATGCCGCCGACCGCCGCCATGGCACCGACATACGCAAGACCGCCGATGGCGCCGGCCTTCGCCTCGACCACGGAATCCCTCTCGACGAAGAGGGCGCGGGGCGCCTGCGGGTCGTCCTCCAGCTCGCTCACCTGGGTGTAAACGTGGCCGAGCTTCTCCGAGACCGTCTTGCGTCCGGCGAGAAGGCTGAGATCGGATCGGTCGAAACCATGCGTCAGCAGATCGTCGACGGCCGACTGAAAGTCCTTCTCAGAATGGAAAACGCCGACGGCCTCGCGGATCGTGCCGACGGACGGTGCAGT
>CAZBWP010000010.1:4015-12529 GCA_964495295.1 uncultured Rhodospirillaceae bacterium
GTGCAGTGTCGATCATCGGGTCCCCCTTCCTCTATTCCGGGGAACACATGCCGTTCCCCCCACCGGGCGGCGGCGGCGCCCGCGCATGCAATCGGGGCGGCGGCGCCGCCCGCGTGCTCCATCATGACCGACGCGTTGCCGATTTTCCAGCCGGATCGTGGGGCGGGCTGGCGGGCGCCGAGGGCGCGCCGGCGCGCCCGGCGATACCGGCATCGCCGAGAAACGTCGCCAAGGTGCGGTCGGCGCGCCGCGTATGGCTGGCGATCCAGCGGCCGAGCGCCTCGACCATGGCCAGCGTCAGGTCGGTCTTGCCCGTGCGATACTGGTCACGGATGTCCTCGATCCGTTCAAGGGCGGCCTCGTGCTCCAGCACATGCGCCGCATAGCCGTCATAGGCATAGAGGCGCATCAGCAATTCCTCGGACGCGAAGTGGACCTTGGTGAACTCGAGCAGGCGGTCGAAAACCTCGTCCACCGCGTCCGCCGGCCGGCCGGCCGCGACGGCGTCGCCGAGTGCGCCCAGCAGGCCCACCTGCAAACGGTGCTCGCCGTCCATCGGCTCCGAGCCGGTCACGAGGTCGCTGTCGAGGGGCGGATTGCTCATGGCGTTCCCTATACCTGTTCCGATGGTGGGGCGGGTCATCGCCGCTGGGGGTTTGAGGGAAACAGATCGGACCGCCGGCGGCAAGCACGGCCCGCACGAGCACGATGGCGCATCTGGCGGCGCCTTGGCTACCGGCCGGCCAGGTGGAGGACGATCTGGCGGGCGTGCGGGCGGGTGCGATGCTCGAACAGGTAAAGGCCCTGCCAGGTGCCGAGGGCGAGGCGCCCGCCGGTGACCGGGATGGAGAGCTGGACGTCGGTCAGCGCGCTGCGGATGTGGGCCGGCATGTCGTCCGGCCCCTCGGTGGTGTGGCGATAGAGCGCCGGGTCGTCGGGCACCAGGCGGCTGAAGAACGTCTCAAGGTCGCGGACCACGTCGGGATCGGCGTTCTCCTGGATCGTCAACGAGGCGCTGGTGTGACGGCAGAACAGGGTGAGCAGCGCCGTCGTCATCCCTTGCGCCGCCACCCAATCGGCGACGGCGCGGGTGATCTCGGCGAGTCCCCGGCCGCGGGTCTGAATGGTCAAGGTGTGCTGGGCGATCTCCATCGATACTCCGAAAGCGCGGAAGGCGCCCCTTTGGGACGCCTTCCTCGACGATCCGATGGGGCCGGACCTTAAAGTGTCAGCAAGGCCATCACGGTCGCCAGCGTGCCGATGCCGGCGAGCCCGTAGAGCACCCAGGCGACGGCGCCGTCCTGCCGGATGCCGACGTCGTGGGCACAGACGCGAAGCCGGTGCGCGGCATGCCACAGCATCAGGGCGATGATGCCGAGCAGGATGATGCGGATCGGCCAGTACGTAATGAAATTGTACATGGTCTCATACTGCATCGCGCCTTCGAACAGCCCGACAGACGGGCCGAGCGAGGTGACGACGACCATCACCGGCAGGATGAAGGCGACGGTGGTGCCGCCGGCCGCGAACAGCAGCCACGGAATCGCTTTTGCGGATGATTTCGACATCTCAGGCAACTCCCGCCAGAACCAGGAAGAACAGCGACACGACTCCGAGCACGGCGTAGTGCGCGCCGATGATGTACTGCCCCGGCACGAAATGGGTGCCCTGCTGGATCCGCATCGCCTGCGGCACCGCCTTGAACCACGCGGTGGTGTGGATGATCGAGAACGCGAAGACGATGAGGTGGATGATCACGCCGATCGGGCTGGTCACGTAGTCGACCCAACCCTGCCACGCGGCGGCCCCCTGCCCCAGGCGAAACAGCCCGAAGATCAGCATCACCGCATAGATGGCGACGAACAAGGAGCTGATCTCATGCAGCATGTAGTGCTTGTAGCGGGAATGCGTCATGAACCAGGAGGTCTTCGACATCTCCCGCTTGTAAGGGCGACGGGCCATTACTTCTTCCCTCCCATGCCAAGCATGCCCGCGACATAGTCGATGGCGCTGGCGACCTTCATCTGCTGGATGGCGCCGGCCGGGTCGACGTCCTTCGGGCAGACCTGGGAGCAGGCACCGACGAAGCTGCATTCCCACACGCCTTCATGGGCGGCGACGATGTCCTCGCGCGCCGAGCGGCCGACGTCGCGGTTGTCCAGGTTGTAGCGCTGCGCCAGCGCCAGCGCCGCCGGACCGACGAAGCCCTCGTCCAGGCCGAACTGCGGACAGGCGGCGTAACAGCACAGACAGTTGATGCAGAGCGTGTACTGTTTGTAAGTCTTGAGCTGCGCCGGGGTCTGCAGGTACTCGCCCTGGTCGACGGTGCGCGGCTCCTTGGGAATGATGTACGGCTTGACGCTGTTGAGGTGCTCCATGAAGCCATCGAGGTCGACCATCAGATCCCGCTCGATCGGGAAATTGGCCAGCGGTTCGACGCGGATGGTGTCGCCCAGGTCCGACAGGAACGCCTTGCACGACAGCATCGGCTCGCCGTTGATCATCATGCCGCAGCTGCCGCAGACGAACATGTGGCACGACCAGCGGTAGCTCAGCGTCCGGTCGATCTCGTCCTTGACGTAATTGAGGGCGTCGAGAACGACCCACTCTTCCTCGCAGGGAACCGAATAGGTCTGAAAGACCGGCTCGGCGTCCTCCTCCGGACGATAGCGGAGGACCTCCAGATTGATGGTGCGAATGCTCATAGGACCTGCCCTCCCGCCTCGCCGCCGTACACGCGAGCGGCCGGCTGCGATTTGGTGATGATGACATCCAGGTAGTCGATGCGCGGATCGCCGTTCGGGTTGTAGTGCGCCATGGAGTGCTTGAGGTAGTTGACGTCATCGCGATCGACGTGGTCGAGCCGCTGATGGGCGCCGCGCGACTCCTTCCGCTCCACCGCCGACAATGCCACCGCCTGCGAGCACTCGATCATCGCGCCCAGTTCCAGGGTCTGCACCAGGTCGGTATTGAACACCCGGCTCTTGTCCTCCAGCTTGACGTCCTTGTAGCGGGCGCGGACCTCGGCGATCACGTCACAGGTCGCCTGGATCTCCTTGCCGTCGCGATAGATGCCGCAGCCCTCTTCCATGCTCAGGGTCAACTTGTTGCGCAACGCCGACACGCGCTCCGTGCCCTCGCGCTTGAACAGGCCTTCGATCCGCGTGTTCACATCCTTCGCCTGCGCGTCCGTCGCGGCGTCGTTGGCCGCCTTGGCGCTCCGTGCGTACTCGACCGCGTGCAGAGCGGCGCGCGCGCCGAACACCAGCAACTCGCCGAGCGAGTTCGAGCCCAGGCGATTGGCGCCGTTGATGCTGACGCAGGCGCACTCACCGGCGGCGAACAGGCCGTCGATGGGGGTGGCGCCGTTGATGTCGGTGTGGATGCCACCCATCATGTAGTGAACGACGGGGCGCACAGGCACCAGGTCCGTGACGGGATCGGTGTTGACGTAGCTGCGGGACAGTTCGCGAATCAGCGGCAGGCGCTCGTTGATCAGTTTTTCGCCGAGGTGCCGCAGGTCGAGGTGGACAACGTCGCCCCATTTCGTCGGGATCGTCCGCCCCTTCTGCTGTTCGTGCCAGAACGCCTGGCTGAGCCGGTCGCGCGGCCCGAGTTCCATGGACTTGAGCACGGGCTCCTTCGTCGCCGGACCGAGGCCGTAATCCTGCAGGTAGCGATAGCCGTCCTTGTTGAGCATGTAGCCGCCCTCGCCCCGGCAGGCTTCCGTCAGCAGGATCCCGCTGCCCGGCAGGCCGGTCGGGTGATACTGGACGAATTCCATGTCCTTGAGCGGCACGCCGGCGCGGTAGGCCATCGCCATCCCGTCGCCGGTCTTGATCGCGCCGTTGGTGGTGAACGGGAAGATCCGGCCGGCCCCGCCGGAGGCGATGATCACGGCCTTGGCCTTGACCAGCTTCAACTCGCCCGTTCGCATCTCGAGGCAGGTGACACCGGAAACGCGGCCGTCGTCGACCATCAGATCGGTGACGTAGTGCTCGTCGACTCGCGTGATCGACGGAAACTGCAGCGATGTCTGGAACAGCGTGTGCAGCATGTGGAAGCCGGTCTTGTCGGCGGCATACCACGTGCGCATGATCTTCATCCCGCCGAACGGCCGCACGGCCACGTGGCCGCCGTCCTCGCGGCTCCACGGACAGCCCCAGTGCTCCATCCGCATCAGCTCTTTCGGGATTTCGTTGACGAACAGCTCGACGGCATCCTGGTCGGTCAGCCAGTCACCGCCGGACACGGTGTCATTGAAATGATAATCCAGATTGTCGTTGTCCTTGATCACGCCGGCCGCACCGCCCTCCGCCGCGCAGGTATGGCTGCGCATGGGGTAGACCTTCGAGATCAGCAGAACGTTGATGGTCGGGTCCGCTTCGGCGACCGCGATGGCCGCCCGCAAGCCGGCGCCACCGGCGCCGACGATGGCGATATCGGTGGTGATCGTTTTCATGGAGTGCTCCCACTTGGTCCCCTGCTGCGGGCGGAGTATAGAGCAAAGGTCGCCGAACGCCAGAGGTGCCGGTCATGTGCTGGACGTTATTTGTGAGGCAGAGTGTCCTGGCGTGGCGGAAAAAACCCGAATGTTCGTACGGGTTGTGATTAGGTTTCCGCGGCGGATCGCGATAGTCGACACGCCCGACCACCTGACGTAAGCACCGGCGTCATGACCTCGCCCCGCGACGTGCTCAAGACCGTCTTCGGCTTCCCCTCGTTCCGCGCGCGGCAGGAGGAGATCATCGACACCGTCGTCGCCGGCGGCGACGCCCTGGTGTTGATGCCGACCGGCGGCGGCAAGTCGCTCTGCTACCAGATCCCGGCGCTGTGCCGGCCCGGCGTCGGCATCGTCGTCTCGCCGCTGATCGCGCTGATGGAGGACCAGGTGGCGGCGCTGCGCCAACTGGGCGTGCGTGCGGCGGCGCTGCATTCCTCCCTTCCCGAGGGGATCGCCCGCGCCGTCGAGCGGGATCTGGAGACGGGCGACATCGACCTCGTCTACGCGGCGCCGGAACGGGTGCTGACCGCCGGCTTCCAGGACCGCCTGGCGCGTCTCCGGATTGCCCTGTTCGCCATCGACGAGGCCCACTGCGTCTCGTCGTGGGGTCACGATTTCCGCCCCGAATACCGGCAACTCGTGGTCCTGCACGAGCGCTTCCCGACGGTACCGCGCATCGCCCTGACGGCGACCGCCGATCCGCCGACGCGCAGCGACATCCTCACCCAGCTCCGCCTTAACGGCGCCCGCTTGTTCGTCGACAGTTTCGACCGCCCCAACATCCGCTATCGCGTGGTGGCCAAGGCGTCGCCGCATCGCCAGCTGCTGGACGTCGCCCGCGGCGAGCATCCGGGGCGGACCGGCATCGTCTACCGTTTGAGCCGCGCCAGCGTCGATGATACGGCGACACGGCTGCGGGCGGACGGCGTCAAGGCGATCCCCTATCACGCCGGCCTCGAGCCGACGGTGCGGGCGACGAATCAGGCCCGCTTCCTGAACGAGGACGGCATCGTCGTCGTCGCCACCATCGCCTTCGGCATGGGCATCGACAAGCCGGACGTGCGGTTCGTGGTGCACGCCGACCTGCCGAAGAACCTGGAAGCCTACTACCAGGAGACCGGCCGCGCCGGGCGGGACGGACTCGCCGCCGAAGCGGTGCTGCTGTACGGCATCGCCGATGCCATTCATCTGCGTCGCTGGATCGAAACCTCGGCCGCGCCCGAGGGACAGAAGCGTGTCGAGAACGCCAAGCTGGATGCCCTGCTCGGCTACTGCGAGACGACGGAGTGTCTGCGCGGCGTCCTCCTCGGCTATTTCGGGGAGACGCTCGCCAGGCCCTGCGGCAACTGCTCGTCGTGCCTGGACCCGGTGGAAAGCTTCGACGGTCTGGTGGCGACCCAGAAGGTGCTGTCGTGCGTCTACCGGACCGGCCAGACCTTCGGCGCCGCGCACATCGTCGACGTGCTGCTCGGCCGCGACACCGAGCGCGTCCGCCGTTTCGGCCACGACCGGCTGTCGACCTTCGGCATCGGCAGCGAGTTTCCAGAGAAAGCGTGGCGGTCGATCGTCCGGCAGTTGGTAGCCGCCGGGCTGCTGGTCGTCGACGTGCAGGGCCACGGCGGCCTGTCCCTCGGCGCCGATTGCCGCCCGGTGCTGCGCGGAGAGCGGCCGATCCGCCTGCGCCGCGATGCCGGGAAGCCGCCGGGCCGCCGCGGCAGACAGGAGCGCGAGCCGGAGACCGATCCCGCCGACCGCGGGCTGTTCGAGGCGCTGCGCGGTTTCCGTCTGGAACAGGCACGGCTGCAGGACGTGCCGCCGTTCGTCATATTTCATGACACCACGTTGCGCGAGATCGCCAGGACGAAACCGACGACGCTGGCCGCGCTCGCCGCCGTCTCCGGGGTCGGCCGGGCCAAGCTCGACCGCTACGGCGAGGCCGTGCTGGCGGTGATCGCCGCCCACGGTGCGGCCGATGTCGGAGCCTGAGTCGCCCGCGCGGGCCGGGCTTAGGGGGCACGTTCGCGACCTCGTCCGACTGGCGGGACCCGTGGTCATCGCCCGCTCCGGCGTGATGATCCTGATCCTGGCCGACACCCTCATGGTCGGCCGCTTCGGCTCGTCGGACCTGGCCTTCCTCGGCATCGCCATGGCCGTCGTCATGGTGCTGATCGTCAGTTCGATCGGCCTCCTGATGGGCACGCTGGTGGTCACGGCCGCGGCGCACGGTAGCGGCAGGCCGGCGGACTGCGGCGCCGCCTGGCGACGGTCGCTGCCGTTCGCGCTCGGCATTGGACTGACGGGCGCGATCGTCTGCGCGTTCGGCGTGGATCTGCTGCGACTGTTCGGTCAACCGGAGCCGCTGGCCGCGGGCGGCGGCCGGGTGTTGCGCATTCTCGGCTGCGGCATGCCGGGTTTCCTGGTGTTCGTCGCGTCATCGTTCTTCCTGGAGGGGATCCGCCGACCGGTGCCGGGCATGCTGATCATGCTCGCCGCCAACGTCGTCAATGTCGGCCTGAACTGGCTCTTGATCTACGGCAACCTGGGCGCGCCCACGTTGGGCGCGGAGGGCGCGGCATGGGCGACGACGGCGGTGCGCACCGGCATCGCCGTCGCCATCGTCGCCTACATCCTGACGATGCGCGATCACACCCGGTACGCCGTACGCTCCGGGACGACCGGCGGCTGGCAGGCGGGCGCGCAGCAGCGGCGCATCGGCTACGCGGCGGGCTCGGCCATCGGCGTTGAGTCCCTGGCGTTCGGCATCGTCAACCTGTTCGCCGGGCTGCTCGGACCGATCGCCATCGCCGCGTATTCGATCGCCTTCAACCTGTTCGCCCTGGCGTTCATGGTCGCCATCGGCCTCGGCGCGGCGACGGCCGTGCGCGTCGGCATGGCGTGGGGCCGCGGCGACCATGCCAGCCTTGCCGTTGCCGGCTGGACGGGGCTCGCCGTCACCTCTGCGGCGATGGCGGCCATCGCCACGCTGTTCGCCAGCCTGCCGGACGGGCTGGTCGCCGCCTACACGGACGATGTGGCCGTTGCCGGGCTCGGCGCCGCCCTGCTCGCCTTCTCCGCCTGGATCCTGATCTTCGACGGCGGTCAGGCGGTGATGGCGAACGCGCTGCGCGGCCGCGGCGAGACGTGGGTGACAACGGGACTGCAAACCTTCGCCTACTTCGGCGTGATGGTGCCCGGCGCCTGGCTGCTCGCGTTCACCGCCGAACGCGGCGTCCTCGGGCTGTACGAGGGCATTCTGGTGGCCAGCATCGCGTCGATGATCCTGCTCTGCGCGCGGTTCCACTGGCTGTCGCGGCGCGATCGGCGCGTCGCAACGGTTCCCGGCGCCGGCGGCGTACGCTAAACTCCCGCGTGTCGCGACGATGAGCGGACGCATTGCCATGGCCGGGAGCGCCGACGACCGGGACTGGATGGACTTCGAGGCGTGGTGCCGGCGGCGACGCTTGCGGTCGCTGCCGGCGCACCCTTGGGCCGTGGCGGCATTCGTGCGCTGGTGCGAGGCGCGGCATTCCCATGCGAGCATCGTGCGGCGAATGAAGGCGATCGCGCGGCGGCACCTGCTTGCCGGACTGCCGGCGATCGAGCGTCATCCGCTGGTCCTGCGCACGCTGCACGTGGTCGAGCGGCACGAGCAGACCCGGGGTCAGCGGGCGGCATTGTTCCCGGAGCCGACGGGCGGCCTCGCCCCCGCCGCGCCGAAGGCCGCGAAGGCGCCCGCCCGATCGCGCCGCGGCGGCCTCGCGGCGACCCCGAAGCTGGTCTCGCGCCGCCCGTCACCCGGTTGAACGGGCGGTCCACGGACCTTGCCGCTGCCCCGGCGGCGGGTCTACCATTGCACCCGCGAAACACGGTGTGCGCTGCGGCATGAGCCGGGTGCATGACCCCCAGATAATCTAAGGAGACGGCCATGAGCGACCTGATGGGCTACTACTTCGAAGATCTCGAAGAGGGCATGAGCGCGACGTTCGGCAAGACGATCACCGATGCCGACA